>NZ_MJYF01000037.1:0-213507 GCF_001763175.1 Campylobacter sp. BCW_4332
CAAGATGATAATGCAAACGAAACTTTAGAAACTCAAAATTTAGAAGATGAAAATTTAGAACAAGAAACAACTAAAGAACAGAATCAAGAAGACATTCAAACTGATTTAGATTTAACTTTGGAAGATGGCGGAAGCGAAAAAGAAGACTTAAGCCAAGAACATACAGCTTTGGATACTGAGCCTAGTTTAGATGAACTAGATGATAAAAATGATGAAGATTTAGAAGATAACAAAGAATTACAAGCTAATATAAGCGACTTTGATGATCTTCCTGTGGTTGAAGAGCAAGAAAAAGAAATGGATTTTGATGATATTCCTGAGGATGCTGAATTTTTAGGTCAAGCAAAAGATAATGAAGAATCAGAGGAAAATTTAGAGGAGTTTGCTCCTGTTGTGGAAGAAGATGTTCAAGATGAAATGGATGATTTTATTTCAAATTTAAGCACTCAAGATCAAATCAAAGAAGAACTAGCTCAACTTGATGAGCTTGATTATGGTATTGATAGTGATAATAGTAGCAAGGTTTTAGAAGATTTTAAAGATGAGCCAATTTTAGACGATACAGAATTAGGAACAAATGAAGAGGAAGTGGTTGTGCCAAATTTAAATATAAGTGATTTTGATGCATTGAAAGAAAGTGATATACAAGAAGCTCTTGGAGAGGAAATTGTAGAAAAAAATGAAGAGCCTATAGTAAGTAATGCAACTAAAGATGATAATAGTGAAGAGATAGTTAATGAGCTTAGCCAAAGTATAGTAGGAGCGATCACTTCAAGTATTAAGGATGATACCTTAAAAGCTGCTCTTAAGGGTATGAATATGAATATAAATATAAACATTAGTTTTAAAGAGGATTAAAATTGCAAGGTTTTATTTTGTTGATTTCAGGTCCTAGTGGAGCTGGAAAATCAACTCTTTTAAAAAAACTTTTTGATGAATTTGAAGATGAGCTTTATTTTTCTATTTCTTCAACAACTCGCAAACCAAGAGAGGGTGAAAAAAATGGAATACATTATCATTTCATATCCCATGAAGAATTTCAAAAAGGTATAGATGGTGATCATTTTTTAGAATGGGCTAAGGTGCATGAAAATTTTTATGGCACTTCTTTAAAGCACACTCAAAATGCTTTAGATAATGGAAAAATAGTTGTTTTTGATATTGATGTGCAAGGATTTAAAATAGCCAGACAAAAAATGGCTGATAAGATTGTTTCTGTTTTTATTACTACAAAAAATAAAGATGAGTTAAAAAAAAGACTTATTAAGCGAAATACTGATACAATAATACAACTAGAAAAAAGATTACAAAACGCTAGTGATGAAATGAAAGAGCTTAGCGAGTATGATTATCTTATCATTAATGATGAGCTAAAGCAAAGCTATGAAGCATTGCGAGCGATTTTAATTGCCCATAAATTTAGAACCAAAGGGCAGAATCTAGGACAAATTCAAAATATTTGGAATGAAGGAGAATAAAATGGGTGGTTGGTCAAGTCCAAGTCATTGGTTGATTATTTTATTGATTGTTGTATTGCTTTTTGGAGCAAAAAAAATTCCAGAACTTGCAAAGGGTTTAGGCAAAGGTATTAAAACTTTTAAAGATGAAATGAATAATGATGATGAAGTAGCAAAAAATACTCAAAAAATAGAAGAAAACAAAAACACAACTAATAATACAAGCGCTGATGCAAGTATAGACGAAACAAAAAAAGCTTAAGGTTTAGTCTTTTGAAAAGTATTATTTTTAATGAAATTAAAAAGATTTTAGAGTGTGATTTTACACTTGAAAATCCAAAGGATAAAAATTTAGCACATTTTGCTACCCCTTTGGCTTTTTCACTGGCTAAGGAATTAAAAAAATCTCCTATGTTGATCGCTAGCGACTTAGCGAGCAAATTTCAAAATCATGATTGTTTTGAATCGGTTGAAGCTGTAAATGGGTATTTAAATTTTAGAATTTCCAAAACTTTTTTAAATGAACTTGCAAATCAGGCTTTAGCAAATCCAAATGATTTTTCTAAAGGAGAAAAAAAACAAGAAAGTTTTTTGCTTGAATATGTGAGTGCAAATCCTACTGGACCTTTACATATAGGACATGCAAGAGGCGCTGTTTTTGGAGACACCTTAACAAGACTTGCAAGACATTTGGGTTATAAATTTGATACAGAATACTATGTCAATGATGCGGGTAATCAAATTTATTTACTAGGGCTTTCTATTTTACTAAGTGTGAAAGAAAATATACTTCATGAAAATGTTGAATATCCAGAGCAATATTACAAAGGCGAGTATATAGCAGATTTGGCAAAAGAAGCTTTTGAAAAATTTGGTAAAGAATTTTTTAGTGAAGAAAATATCCCTAGTTTAGCTGATTGGGCAAAAGATAAAATGCTTGTTTTGATTAAACAAAATTTAGAACAAGCAAAGATTAAAATTGACAGCTATGTAAGCGAGAGATCGTATTATGACGCTTTAAATGCAACTTTAGAATCTTTGAAAGAGCATAAAGGAATTTACGAGCAAGAAGGTAAAATTTGGCTTGCTTCTTCGCAAAAAGGCGATGAAAAAGATAGGGTAATTATCCGTGAAGATGGACGCGGGACTTATTTGGCAGCAGATATTGTTTATCATAAGGATAAAATGAGTCGTGGTTATGGCAAGTGTATTAATATCTGGGGAGCAGATCATCATGGTTATATCCCTAGAATGAAAGCTGCGATGGAGTTTTTGGGATTTGACTCTAATAATCTTGAGATTATTTTAGCACAAATGGTTTCCTTGCTTAAAGATGGAGAGCCTTATAAAATGAGTAAAAGAGCAGGAAATTTTATCTTGATGAGCGATGTGATTGATGAAATAGGAAGTGATGCTTTGCGTTATATCTTTTTGAGTAAAAAATGCGATACTCATTTGGAATTTGATATTAGTGATTTGCAAAAAGAAGATAGCTCTAATCCTGTATATTATATCAACTACGCACACGCTAGAATTCATCAAGTGTTTGCTAAAGCTGGTAAAAAAATCGATGATGTAATGGGAGCTGATTTACAAAGTTTAAATCAAGATGGTGTAAATTTACTTTTTGAAGCTTTGAATTTAAAAGCTATTTTAAACGATGCTTTTGAGGCTAGAGCTTTGCAAAAAATTCCTGATTATCTTAAAAATTTGGCTGCAAATTTTCATAAATTCTACAATGAAAATAAAGTTGTAGGCTCTGCAAATGAAAATGATTTGCTTAAATTATTTTCTTTAGTTGCTCTTAGTATTAAAACCGCATTTTCTTTAATGGGTATTGAAGCGAAAAACAAAATGGAACATTAAAACAGCATTTTGCTGTTTTAATAATTTAGTAAAAATACTGCTATTATTACGATAATGATGCCTAAAATTCCTATTTTGTTTAATTTTTCTTTATATAAAATCCATCCACCAAGACAAGTTCCTATGATGCCTATAGCACCCCAAGTTGAGTAAGCTATGCTTAAAGGAACGTATTTTAAAGAAAAAGAAAGTAGAAAAAAAGCAAGTATAGCATTGACAATCGCAGCCAAGCCCCAAATTTTATGCTTAAAACCATCTGATTTTTTTAGCAATAAATTTGCTACGATATCTAAGAATGCTGATAAAACAATGATAAAAATATACATTATTCTTTAACCTCGCCTATATTAATCATGATAATTCCAACGATAGAAAGAACAATGCCTAGAATTTGAGTTAAGGTTAAACTCTCTTTAAAAACTATAAAAGAAACTAAAAGTATAAGAATAATCCCTAAAAGTTCCCATACAGCATAGGCTATGCCTACTTGAATTTTTTTAATCGCCTTGCCCATAAAAAAATAAGAAAAAGCTATAAATAAAGCCATAAATATATAGCCTAAAATTTGATTTTCCATTTTTAAAAAACTAGTACCTAAAACTTCAAATACAATAGCAGCAATCAAGAAAAACCAAGCAACAAAAAGTTCTTTTTTTGCGATATTCAAAAAACTTCTCCTAAAATAAATGGTAAAATCATACCATTTAAAGCTTTAATTAGCCTTTTTAGTTTATACTTTTAAGTTTGAAAATCTTTAAAGAAAGTGAGAATTTATGGGACGAGCATTTGAATACCGAAGAGCTTCTAAAGAGGCTAGATGGGATAAAATGAGCAAGCTTTTTCCTAAGCTTGCTAAAGCCATACAAGTAGCTGCTAAAGAAGGTGGCACTGATCCTGATATGAATCCAAAATTAAGAAGTGCTATAGCTACAGCAAAAGCAAATAATATGCCAAAAGATAATATAGATGCGGCTATTAAGCGTGCGAGTGGAAAAGATAGCGCAGATATTAAAAACATTCATTATGAAGGAAAAGCTGCACATGGAGCTTTGGTTATAGTTGAATGTATGAGTGATAACCCTACACGCACCGTGGCTAATGTAAAAGCTATTTTTAGCAAGAATGGTGGAGAAGTTTTACAAAATGGATCTTTAGGCTTTATGTTTACAAGAAAAGCGGTTTTTCATCTTGAAAAATTTGCAGGGGATTTAGAAGAATTAGAACTTGATTTGATCGATGCAGGGCTTGAAGAATTAGAACAAAATGAAGAAGAGTTAGTAATTAGCGGTGATTATACTGCTTTTGGCGAGCTAAGCTCTGCTATAGAAACTAAGGGTTTAGTTCTTAAAAAAGCAGGACTTGAGTATATACCAAACAATCCTGTAAGCTTTAGCGAAGAACAGCTTAGTGATATAGAAAAACTTTTAGATAAGTTAGAAGATGATGATGATGTTCAAGCTGTTTATACAAATATAGATTAAGGAGAAAAATATGATAAAAACAATTGACACAAGCAAAGTAAATGAATACAAATTTGCTCTTATAGAAACTGAAAAAGGTACAATGAAGCTAAAACTTTTTGGTGATGAGGCTCCACAAACGGTTTGTAATTTTGCTACTTTGGCTAATGAAGGATTTTATAAAGATTTAAATTTTCATCGTGTGATCCCAAATTTTGTCATACAAGGGGGTTGTCCACACGGCAATGGTATAGGTGGGCCTGGATATGAAATCATTTGTGAATGTGATGATCAAGAACATAAACATGAGCGTGGAACCTTATCTATGGCACACGCAGGACGCGATACGGGTGGATCCCAATTTTTCATTTGTCACAGCCCTCAAGCTCATTTAGATGGGGTTCATACTGTTTTTGGGCAAATTGATCCAAAAGATGAAGAAAGTTTGGAAGTTTTAGACTCTATACGCCAAGGAGATAAAATTTTAGATATAAAAATTTTGTAATTAAATTTAAATCTTATAATGTAAAGCTAGTCATAAAATTTGACTAGCTAAAAATAATTAACACATAATTTTTTTTAAAGCTTTTTTTTCTATAATTATAATTTTATTTCAGTGAAATGTAACAAAATTACAAGGAGTTATGATTATGAAAACTAAGTTTTCACTTATTTTAAGTGCTTGTCTTCTTTCATCTTCACTTTTTGCTAAAAATACAGATGATGAAATAACCAAGCTTCAAAAACAGCTTGCACAAATTCAAGCTGAACTTGCACAAATCAGAAAAGAAAGGGAAGCTCAAGCTAAGCAAAATGAAGCTGTAAAAGCTGAACTTGCCGATCTTAATGATAGAGCTGATGAAACAGAATTTCAAGCTGCTTTAAGCAAAGTTAAATTTGGACTTGAGTTTTCAACAGCGGTTTCAAATACAAACTATAAAGTTGGCGGACAAGATTATAGCGCCAATAACAAATGGATGAATGAGCTTCATTTAAATATGAATGCTGATATTAATGATAAAACCAAATTCTATGGTCGTTTATCTATGGCTAAAAACTGGTCTCAAATGGGTTGGAGTGGCACTCCTTACGACTTAGATGCAGGAAGAAATACAAGAACAAGTGGGCCTGTACTTTATGTAGATAGAGCTTATCTTGACTACTATATCACGCCTGAGTGGATTGCAACTATAGGAAGACAGCCAGGAACCGATGGTCCAGGAAGTAATCTTAGAAACAATGCTTTAAGACAATCCACTTATCCAGCCTTGGCAATCAACGCTCTAGGTGATGCAGCGGTGATCACTTATAAACCTGAAAGTTTGCAAGATCATAAGGTAGCTATCCGTGCAGCTTATGGTAAAACTTATCAATGGGATGAAGAAGGCAAGGTAAGAGACTGGATGAGCGATCAAAAAGATGCTGATGCAAATCTTTACTATGCTGCAGTAGAAGGAGAGCTTCCTATAGAAGGCATGGGAGATAATTTAATATTATTTAATATTGCATATTTAAGCGATTTTGCTTTGCCGCTTAACAATGGTCCAATTGCTTTACCTGGTGGTGTCGGTACTACTACTATTCTTGATGATGATGGTGTGGTAAATTTAGGAGATTTAACTATAGCAAATCTTCATTTTGAAAATTACAAAGCTTTTGGAACGAATTTTAATTATTTTCTATCTTTGGGTTATTCTCACGGGAATAACAATCAATTAAGTTCGCCACTAAGCGTAATTCTTCAAAGCCAAGGTTATGGCGATGGCAAGTTTAATGAAGAAGATGGCTATGCGGTACATGTAGGTGGACGCTATGATTTTACCAAGGCTTTAAAAGTAGGATATGAGTTCTTCTGGGGAAGTAGATACTGGTATACTATGAGCCGTCCAAGTATCAATGATCCGCTTAATATAAGAATGACAAGAGGAACGGCTCACGATGTTTATGTGATTTATCAACTTGATAGATATCAATTCTTACGCTTAAGCTATACCAATATCCAAAATAAATGGGGCAATCGTGGCTTACCATTTGGTGGAGCGAAAAAAGATAAAGCAAGAGCTGATAATATCATGTTAATGTATAATGTAAAATTCTAAGGAGCAAAAGATGAGAAAAATACTTTTTGCAAGTTTATTACCTATCATTGCTTTGGCTGATTGTGCAAGTTTGATGGCAAAATACGAAGCTCCAGAGCCAGAGTCAAAAACAATGAAACAAGTTGAACGCTGGATTAATAAAAAAGTTAGCGATCCAGCTGATGCTGCTATTTTAAAAGAGTGTATGATCGCTCGTGCAGCGGACAATCCAAATCAAGTTTCAGTTGCAGGTAAATAAAAAAAGCGGTATAAAACCGCTTTTTACTGTTTAATCTTTTAAGCTACAATTTTTTAAAATTTTTCTTCAAATAAGGCTAATATGCAAGAAATCATTTCTTTTATTGTTGAGACGGCTAGTGCTTGGGGGTATTTGGGTATTATTATCTTAATGACCTTAGAGAGTTGTTTTATACCTTTTCCAAGTGAAGTTGTTATGATACCTGCTGGATATTTGGCACATAAAGGCGAACTTGATATTACTCTTTGTATACTTAGTGGGACTTTAGGTTCTGTTTTAGGGGCTTTGATTAATTACTATATTTGCTTTTTTTGGGGTAAAAATTTTGTATTAAAATGGGGCAGGTATTTTGGTATAAATGAAGCCAAATTTGCTAAATTTGAAGAATTTTTTAACACGCACGGGGAATTTTCAACCTTTACTTGTCGTCTTTTACCAGGGATTCGTCAGTACATCTCTATGCCCGCAGGTTTGGTAAAAATGAAACTTGTAAATTTTATACTTTTTACTGCACTTGGTAGTGCTATTTGGGTGGCTATACTTGTATTTTTGGGTTATTATATAGGACAAAATGAAGAGTTGATTAAAACTTATTTAACTCAAATTTTAATCATTATAATTGTTTTTGTGATTTTAGCAAGTTTAATTTATATCAAAATCAAAAAGCCTTTTAATAAATGATTTAAATTATAAATATTTTTTTCTTTATTATTTTCAAATTTGCTATAATTGTAATAAATTCAAGTTAAAGATGATCAAAATATGGAAAAACCTGATATACAAAGATTAACTAATTTTTTAATCGTATATACTAAAACTTTGCTAGGTGCTGGAACTTATACAGCTAGGGTGGCAAAATGTGTAGGAAGAATAGCTGAGGTTTATGGCTATGAGATAAATATCAATTTCTTTTTTCATCATATTACTTTAAATGTTGTAGATATGGATGATAACTCCATTCAAAGAACTTATGTTATACCCAATCATCATGCCCATGTTAATTTTAAGCTCATTTTTGATTTAAGTGCTTTAAGCTGGGCTATATATGATCATAAATACGATCTTGAAAAAGCACAAGTTGTTTTTGAGAAAATTTCTCAACAAAAAAAGCATTCTTATTTGCTTAATCTTTTATTTGTTTCTATGGCAAATTCGGCTTTTTGTAGGCTTTTTGGCGGTGATTTTGGCGCTGGAAATTTGGTGTTTTTTGCAACTTTCGTGGGATTGTTGTTAAGATATATTTTAACTAAAGCAAAGATTGATTTAAGAATTCAATACATTCTTTGTTCTTTTATCTCATCGTGGTTTGTATTTTTTGGACTGGATATGGGATATACCAATACTTCTGATGTGGCTTTGGGTTCTAGTATTTTATATCTTATACCAGGGGTATTTTTTATAAATTCTGTGATTGATATATTAAAAGATCATATTTTAATGGGGCTTAGTCGTATTATCAGCGTGGCTATTTTGATTTGTTGTATAGCACTTGGAATTTACATGACGCTTAGTATTTCGGATTTTGGGATTTTAAGATGATTGAATTTATTTTAAGAGATATGTTTTTTGCTGCTGTGGCGGGATTTGGCTTTGCTTATGCTTGCAATCCACCTTTAAAAACCCTTATTTTATCTGCTATTTTAGCAGCAATTGCGCATGGGCTTCGTTTTACTTTGGTGGAATATTTTCATTTTCAAACTTTAGCAATTGCAACTTTTGTTGCCTCATTTTGCATAGGATGTTTAGGAATTGTTCTAGCAAAAATCATCAAAACCCCTGCTGAAATTATCGCTTTTCCTGCTCTTATTCCTATGATACCTGGAATTTATGCTTATAAAGCTATTTTGTATCTTATTTCTTTTATACGCAGTGATGATTTGAAGGCTAAGTCTGAATTTTTGGTTCAATTTTTTGATTATTTTTTTACAACTGTTTCTGTGACTTTGGCTCTAGCTATAGGAGTGAGTGTTACTTTGCTTATATTTTTTGAACAAAGTTTTATGATGACTAGATATGCAAAAAAACATTAAAACTTGTTGTAAAATTGTTTAATATTTCTTTTTATAATTTTAAATCAAAAATTTAAAAAAGGTGGTATTGTATGTTATGTCCAGTTTGCAATGTGGATTTGGTTATGAGCGATAGGAGTGGAGTTGAGATTGATTATTGTCCAAAATGTCGTGGCGTTTGGCTTGATCGTGGAGAACTTGACAAAATCATAGAACGCAGTGTCCCTAATGCAGCAAATTTTAACCAAGTTTCAAGACAAGAGTCAAGATATAATAACTCAGCTTATCATCAGCACAATGATTACTATAAAAAGAAAAGGAAAGAAAGTTGGCTAGGCGAACTTTTTGACTTTTAATTTTTATAAGAATAACAAATATTTATATTCTTTTTAACTTAATATCTTAAAATGTCAAGCAAAAAGGATATAAAATGTATAAATTTTTATCACATGAGCCTTTAGCTAACAAATCTTGTAATCATAATCACGAAGAACATTCTCATGAACATCATCATTCCCATGCTGATGCAAGGAGTATGGATAAAAAGATTTTAAAAATTTCTCTTTTAATGACTTTTTCTATGATGCTTGTGCAATTTATTTATTCAATCCTTTCAAATTCTTTGGCACTTTTAAGCGATACTTTGCATATGTTTTCTGATGTTTTTGCCTTAGCTCTTAGTTTTTTAGCCATTATAGCTGTAGAAAAATGGCAAGATCATCAAAAGACCTTTGGGTATTTTCGTCTTGAAGTTTTGGTGGCTTTTATCAATGCTTTAACCATTATTTTATCGGCTTTATTTATCATTTATGAGGCTATAGAAAAATTTATTAATCCAAAAGAAATTGACGCTAAAACCATGATAATTGTAGCTATTTTGGGCTTTTTGGTAAATGGGGTTAATGCTTTGATGATGTTTAAGGGTGCAAATTTAGAAAATGTCAATATGAAATCTGCTTTTTTACATATGATGAGTGATTTATTGGGTTCTTTAGCGGTTATTATAGGTGGGATCGCGGTGTATTTTAGTGGTATTGTTTATATAGATACGATTTTAGCTATTGTATTATCAATCTTGCTTTTAAGATGGGCAATTATCTTGCTTAAACAAAGCGCTAATGTCTTGCTTGAAAGTTCTCCTGTAGATATAGAAAAAGTAAGACAAGTTTTGCTTTTAAATCCTAGTGTGGATGAGGTAGTGGATTTGCATATTACTCAAATTACCAATAAAATGTTAGTAGCTTCTATGCATTTAAAAGTGAAAGTTTGCGATCTAAAGGAATTTGAAAAACTATCTCAGGATTTATCCCATAAATTACTACATGAATTTGAAATCGGGCACATTACTATACAACCTATAAGGAGTGAAAATGAAATTTAAAGTAAAAAATGTTAATTGTATGAATTGTGTAAATTTGATCAAAAATTCTCTTGAAGATGAATTTGGAAATATAGAAGTGGATTTGGAGCAAAAAATTTTAAGTTTAAATTTAGAAGAAAATCAAGTATCAAATTTTACAAAAGAATTTCAAGATTTAGGTTTTGAAATCATAGAGTGTTTATAATGGAAGAATTGCGTATAAAAATAGGTAAAATGACTTGCGTTAATTGTTCTAACGCTATAGAAAGGGCTTGTAAAAAAATTGATGGTGTTAAAGATGCTAGTGTTTCTTATGTGAATTCTAGCGGAGTTTTTTTACTTGAAGATCAAGAAAAACGCAAAGATATCATCGCAAAAATTAAAAATTTAGGCTTTGAAATTTTAGAAGATGAACAAAGCTTGAACGCATACAAGGCAAAAAAACACTTAGAATTAAGAAAAAATTTGCTTTTAAGTATAGTTTTGAGTGTGATTATTATGTATTTTGAAATGTTTGTTAAAACTTCTTTTTCGCAAAATATCCAAATGGCTTTGAGTTTTTTTGGGATATTTTATTGTGGGAGAGATTTTTTTTCTCATGCTTTTTTAGGACTTAAAAGTAAAAATTTAGATATGAATACCCTTGTAGCTTTGGGGACTTTGAGTGCTTTTGTGTATTCTTTTTTGGTGTATTTGCAAATTTTCAAAGAAGAAGATTTGTATTTTAGTGGTGCAATGATGATTATTTCTTTTGTGCTTTTAGGAAAATATCTTGAAGGTAAGGCTAAATTTAAAGCACAAGATTATCAAAGAATTTTGGAAAATATAGATACAAAAAAGACAAAAATTTTGCTTGAAGATGAAAGTATTAACGAAATTCCAAGTTCTTTTGTCAAAAGTGGTGATGTGCTTTTGGTAAAAGAAGGAGAAAGCATTGTTGCAGATGGAGTAGTGCTTTTAGGGAGCGCAGAGCTTGATATGAGTTTTTTAAATGGGGAGTTTTTACCTGTTTTAAAAAAAGAAGGCGATGAAGTTCAAGCAGGAGCAGTAGTTTTAAATGGCGCTTTAAAGATCAAAGCAAACAAAAAGGCTATGGATAGTACTTTAGAACAAATCAAAAATCTAGTTTTTGAAGCAGGAAATATCAAAAGTCCTTTGGCAAATTTAGCAGATCAAATTTCTAAATACTTTGTAGGAGGTATAATATTTTTTGCTTTTTTAGTTTTTGTTTTTTGGGCGGTAAAAGCGGATTTAAATACAGCTTTTTTACACGCTTGTGCTGTGCTTTTGATCTCTTGTCCTTGTGCTTTAGGGCTTGCAACACCTATAGCTTTGGTTGTGGCAAGTGCAAATGCGGCAAAAAATTTCATTCTTATTAAAAATCCTGCTGCTTTAGAAAAATTAGCCTTAGTTAAGTACGCTTTTTTTGATAAAACAGGTACATTAACAAAGGAAAATTTGAGTATTTTTAAACACAATCTTTCTAAAGATGATTTTGATAAATTATGCCAAATTGAAAGTTTAAGCTCTCATCCTATAGCTAAGGCTTTGCATAAAGATCAAATTTTTGATTTAAAGGGCGAGGGAAGAGTGATTGTGGGTTCTGGTATAAAATACAAAGAAGATAATGATATTTATCTTGTAGGTAGTGCGGAGTTTTTGCACGAAAATGAAATTGACACAAAAGAAAGTGATACCTTTTTTGATTCTTTTAAAGAACATGTTAGGGTGTATTTTGCTAAGAATAAAAAGTGTTTAGGCGGTGTTTTGTTAAGCAATGCTTTAAAAGACGGGGCTAAAGAGCTTGTGTTAAATTTAAAAGGGCAAAATCTTAAAACTTTTATTTTAAGCGGTGATCATATAAAAAATGTAGAAAAAATAGCCAAAGAATTACAAATAGACGAATTTCATGCTCAACTTAAGAGTAAAGAAAAACTGCAAATCATTCAAAAATTTAAAAAAACTCTTTTTGTAGGAGATGGGATCAATGATGCGGCGGCTTTATCTGCTGCAAGCGTGAGTATGAGTTTTTCAAAAGCAAATGAACTTGCAAAAAAAACAGGGGATTTTATCTTGATAAAAGATGATTTATCAGCGATTTTTAAATGTTTTAAACTTGCTAAAAAAACACGCAGTATTATCAAGCTAAATCTTTTTTGGGCTTTTATTTATAATGTACTTTGCATTCCTATCGCAGCAGGATTTGTACCTTTTATCACTTTAAGTCCTCATATAGCAGCACTTGCAATGTGTTTTAGTTCTGTTGCTGTGGTACTTAATTCTTTAAGGCTTAAAAGAATTTAAAAATTTAATTTTTATTAATAATATATTATTAAAATGGTATAAATGTAATAAAAATGTTTTTGCATAAGTAAAATGATTTGATTTTCAAAAATTATTATTTTGCTTACCGTTGCATCGTTAGCAGGTATAGTGGTTTTTAGAAATGTGACAGATTATAATTCTAATTTCCAATTTGTTTCGCATGTGATGAGTGCGGATATAAAGTCTGATTATTTAGGTAATGCTATAGTTTATGGGGTTATTACTTCTCCTGTGATTCATCATATAGGCTATATAAATAATTATTCTTTTTGAAATTTTTATTACCTTAACAGCCCTAAAAGGTGCTTATGATATGTTTAAAGCTAGAAATTTAGATGCTCAAAGCTTTCTTAACGTTAAGATTTTTGGGATTATTTCCTTAACTTGTTGTTGTATTTATGGTTTGCCTTTCAAGTAGTTGCTGCAGAATGGTTTGAAATGTGGATGAGTAATGTTTGGAATGGTTTGCCTGGTGCTACAAGATTGGTAACTTATATGTTTTTAGCTTTGATTTTCATTTCTCTTAAAAATGATGATTAATTTTCTATACTAGGCTCCCCAAAACAATCTTTAAGAGCCTCTTTAAGATCTTCTTGTGGGTCAAATTTTTTAGCTCCTTCTTTAAGCATATTAATAGAACTTTGAATATTGTTTTTATTTTCACTGTTTGGTAATTCTTGAGTTAAGGATTGAAGTTTATTTTCATCAATTGTTAGTGCTTTTTGCACATTAATTTTTGCATTTTCTCCAAATTTAGCTTTAAAAAGTTTTTGTATGAGTTTAAAACCTTTATTGAGCGTATCGCGATTTTTTCCTTGTGCGTTTGAGCTTATATTTAAAGTATTATTTTCAAAACTAATAAATTTTGTGCTTTGTTTAAAGCATTCTGCAAGATCAAAATCCCTATCATAAATACTATCAAGCAAGATTTCATAAGCATTTTTTTCTATTTTTTTCTCAAGATTAGGCATGATAGGAGAAGGTGTGATCTTAGGTGTAGTATTTGTTATATTTTCTTGTTTGATTTCTTGGATTTGTGCGTCAATTTCTTTTAAATGACTTGCTTCCATCATCATAAAAGCCATAACACAAAGCGTAAAGCCATCATCATCGCAAAGCATATTTTTAGCTTTTGATAAAATACGGAAAAATCTTTCATAAATTAAAGTAGAAAATTCTGTACTTTTTGCAAAAAAACTTTCTTTTAAATAAAAAAGCATTTCATCAATCACGCTTGAAGCTTCATAGTCTTGCAATTCTTCTAAATATGCAAAAACTTTTTCTTTGTCTTTTGTTAAAATAGCTTGATAAAAGGCTTTGATTTTTTGAGGATCTAAAAAGCCTAGCATATCTGTAATTTTACTAATGCTGATTTCATTTTGACAAAAAATAATAGCTTGATCAAGTAAGGTTAAAGTATCTCTTAAAGATCCATTGCCGCTTCTTGCTATGAATTTTAAAGCTTCTTCTTCAAATTTAACATTTTCTTTAAGTAAAATTTCTTTAAGATGATTTAAAATTTCACTTTGTGGAATTTGTTTAAAGCGAAAATGTTGCGTTCTTGAAAGTACAGTAGCTGGGAGTTTTAAAGGATCTGTTGTTGCAAGTATAAATTTAACATAACTTGGTGGTTCTTCTAAGGTTTTTAAAAGTGCATTTGCAGCTTGCGGGGTAAGCATATGTACTTCATCGATGATGAAAATTTTAAATCTTGCCATAGAAGGGGTGTATTTGGTTTGCTCGATTAAGGTTTGTATGTCTTCAAGTCCACGGTTGCTTGCAGCATCCATTTCTATAATGTCTATATGTTTGCCTTCAAGTGCTGCAAGACAGTGCTTGCAAGTGCCACATGGAGTATCACTTGGTCCTTGTTCGCAAACTAAAGCACGAGAAAAAATTCTAGCACTTGAGGTTTTTCCGCTTCCTCTAAGTCCTGAAAAAAGATAAGCATGAGCTAAGCGATTATGATTTAGAGCGTATTTTAAACTTACGCTAACTGTTTTTTGTCCTATGAGTTCATCAAAGGTTTTTGGTCTGTATTTAATCGCTAGAGCTTGAAGCATTTTCTACTCGTTCATTATAGATAAAAGTTCTACATTGTCTTTGGTTTTAAGCATTTTAGAATATAAAAATTTCAATGCCTCAACATCATCCATTTGAGAAATCGCCGAACGGATCGCCCAAATTTTTTGAAGATTTGCTACGCCTTGGAGTAATTCTTCTTTTCTTGTTCCTGATTTGATGATATTAATCGCAGGATAAATTCTTCTATCGGCGATATTTCTATCAAGAACTATTTCGCTATTTCCTGTGCCTTTAAATTCTTCAAAAATCACATCATCCATTCTTGAACCTGTGTCAATTAAAGCTGTAGCAACTATGGTTAAAGAGCCTCCATTTTCTATATTTCTAGCTGCACCAAAAAAGCGTTTTGGTTTGTGCAAAGCATTAGCATCTACCCCACCGCTTAGGACTTTTCCACTGCTTGGAGTTGCGGTGTTATAAGCACGTGCCAGTCTTGTGATACTATCAAGTAAGATGATAACATCTTTTCCTGTTTCTACCATTCTTTTGGCTTTTTCTATCACGAGTTCAGCTACACGCACATGATTATAAGCAGGTAAATCAAAAGTAGAACTAAAAACTTCGCCTTTTACACATCTTTGCATATCGGTAACTTCTTCAGGTCTTTCATCGACTAAAAGCACGATTAAATGCATTTCTGGGTGGTTTTTTGCAATGGCAGCAGCAAGTTCTTTCATAAGCTCTGTTTTACCTGTGCGTGGTGGAGCAACGATGAGTCCGCGTTGTCCTTTCCCTATAGGAGTAAAAAGATCCAAAACACGACCTGTAAGCTTCATTGCATCGTATTCGAGTTTGATTTTTTCTGTTGGAAAAATAGGGGTTAAGTTATCAAACAAAGGTCTTTCTTTGGCTTCTTGTAAAGGCAGATAATTGATCGCTTCGATTTTTAAAAGAGCGTAGTATTTTTCCTGATCTTTTGGCTCTCTTACCTGTCCTGTAACGATATCGCCTACACGCAGAGCAAATTTTCTAATTTGTGAATTTGAAACATAAGCGTCATTAACACTATCGCTAAGATTGGAGTCCATGCCTCTTAAAAAGCCATAACCTTCAGAAGAAATTTCTAAAATTCCTGTAAAAAGTATGAAACCACCTTTTTTTGTTTGTGCTTTTAAAATTTCAAAAATAAGTTCTTGGCGGCGAAATTCTCTTGGGTTTTCGATTTCACATTCATTGGCGATTTTAACTAGATTTTCTAGATCTAATAATTTTAATTCTTCGATTTTATAACCTTCCACTGGAACGTGGGTTCTTTGATGTTGTTTTTTTTCTTTTTCCATAAGTCCTCGTAAGATTTAGCAGAATATTTTTTGTAAAATGTGATTTTAGTAAAAAAGTACACTTTTTGTCAAATTTGTTTATAATTATAAAAAATATTTTTTTAAAGAATGATTATGAAATGTGAACATTGTAGACTTGATTATAAACAAGCTCAAATGATAGAGTATAAGGGTAATTTTTTTTGTTGCAAGGGTTGTGAGAGCGTTTGGGAAATTTTGCATGAAAGTGGATTAGATGAGTTTTATGAAAAGCTTGGAAATCAAACTTTAAGTCCTGTAAATTTTCAAAATGAAATGAAAAATTATGATGAGTTTATTACTAAAACCAAAGAAGGATTTAGTGAAATTTATCTCATGATACACGGTATAGAATGTGCAGCTTGTGTGTGGCTTAATGAGAAAATTTTAACCAAGCAAGAAGGAATTTTAGAACTTGATATCAATCATTTAAGCCATAAAGCACGCATTGTTTTTGATGAACAAAGTATTTCTTTGGTGCAAATTTTAAGACTTATTGAAAGCATAGGTTATAAAGCGAGTGCTTATGATGCGAGCAAGGTTTCAAAAAAAGCGGATTTACTAAAAAGAGAATTTTATTCTAAGCTTGTTGTGGCTATAGCTTGCGTGATGAATATCATGTGGATAGCAGTGGCAAAATACGCAGGATTTTTTAGCGGTATGGATAAGGATACTAAGGATATTTTAAATTTTGCTGAATTTATCCTTTGCTCTCCTGTGCTTTTTTATACGGGATCTCATTTTTATAAAAGCGCTTTTAAAACTTTAAAAATGCATAGTTTAAATATGGATGTATTGGTGATTAGCGGAGCGAGTTTGGCTTATGTTTATTCTTTATGGGCTATGTTTTTTAGGGTAGGGGAGGTGTATTTTGACTCTGTGGCGATGATAGTTTGCTTTGTGTTTATAGGTAAATATCTTGAGATGTTTAGTAAAAAGCGCGCTTTAGATACTATAGATGGGCTTAATGATTTTTTGCAAAATGAAGTTTTGGTTTTTGATGGTAAAGAATTTGTTCCTAAAGAAGTCCAAAAGGTTTGTTTAGGAGATAGAGTTTTACTTAAAACTGGAGATAAAATTTTAATCGATGGGATCTGTAAAAGTGGCGAAATGAGCGTGGATACTTCTTCTTTAAATGGAGAAAATGCCCCAAAACTCATACAAAAAGAAGATGAAATTTTTTCAGCTTGTATAGTGCTTGATGGAAGTGTGGAGTATGAAGCAACAAAGCTTTACAAAGATTCAAAACTCAGTCAAATTATCCAGCTTTTAGAACTTGCAAGTTCTAAAAAAGCAAAACTTGAAAGTTTGGTCAATAGTCTTTCGGCTTATTTTTCTAGAACGGTTTTATTGATCGCTTTTGTTTGTTTTGCTTTTTGGTTTTTTTATAAGGAAGAGAGTTTTGAAATTTCTTTAGTCAATGCGATTGCAGTTTTGATTATCGCTTGTCCTTGTGCCTTGGCTTTAGCAACGCCCGTGAGCAATCTTGTGGCCTTAGGTAGGGCTTTAAAAAAGCATATTTTATTTAAAAGTTCTAGCGTGATAGAAGATTTAAGTAAATGTGATTGTGTAGTGTTTGATAAAACAGGTATTTTAACTAAAATAGAGCTTGAACTTAAAGAGGTTTTTTTAGATAAAGCGCTTGATTTAAATGAGCTTTATAATTTTGTAAAACTTTCTAAACATCCTATCTCTCAAAATATTGCGTCGTATTTAAGGCAAAAAGGAGCTAAGGATTTAAATTTGGATTTTAAAAAGCATTCGAGTATTCAAGCTAAAGGTTTAAGTGCTGAGTTAAATGAAGGGTTGCTTTTAGGCGGAAGTTCTAAATTTTTGCAAGAAAAGGGTATTGTAACTAAAGAATTTGATAATACACATTTTATTTTTGCTAAGGAAGGTAAAATTTTAGCTTTTTTTGAGTTTGATAGTGTTTTAAGAGAAGGTGCAAAAGAGCTTATCACTTATCTTAAAAAAGAAAAAAAAGAATTAATGATACTTAGTGGCGATCATCAAAAAGCAGTGGCAAAAATCGCTAAAAAGTTAGAAATTCAAAATTATCAAGCTTCTTGTTTGCCAGAAGATAAGATGAAAACTATAGAAAAATTAAGTAAAAATTACAAAGTTTTATTTGTAGGTGATGGGGTAAATGATGCACTAGCTTTAAAATATGCAAGTGTTTCGATGACTTTAAGAGAAGGAAGTGATCTAGCTATAGAAAGTAGTGATGTTTTGCTTTTGAAAAATGACTTGCTTTCTTTAAAAAAAGCCATCAAATTATCTAATAATACCTTTAAAATTATCAAGCAAAATCTTGCTTTTTCTTTGTTTTATAATGCTTGTACCATACCTTTGGCTTTTTTGGGCATGATCAATCCTTTGTTTGCTGCTATTTCTATGTCTTTTAGTAGTATAATAGTTATTTTAAATGCTTTAAGGATTAAAGAATGAATAGTATAATCATGATGATGATAGGGGTTTCTATCTTAGCGTTTTTTATCATTTTGGCAACTTTGCTTTGGGGGATTAAAAATAAACAATTTGATGATGATTATAAATTTACTACTTTAAACGATGATGAGGATTCTTTGCGTGATGCCATAGAATTAGAAAGGCGTAAAAAAGAAGCTTTGGATAAAAAAAGGCTTTCTTAAAAAGGAAAGCCTTTTTTAGAAATTATTTTAAAGTTTCAATATGGGCTTCAATAGCTTTAAAATCTTCTTCAGTTAAACCTTTAAGGTTAAGTTTCATGATCGCACCTTGACCATAAGCATTTCTTTTGCCTTCTGAATATTCTTTCATGTATTGAAGTCTTTCAGCAGAAGAAAGAGTTTTTAAAGCTGGAACTTTGTTTAAGTAAACTTTGTCAGCATTTGCACCATGACATACTGCACATTTTTTAAAAAGTGTAGCACCATCTGCAGCAAAAGCAGAAACACCAAGACATGCCAAAGCAGAAACTACTAATAATTTTTTCATTTGTTTTCTCCTTAGTAAAAATTAGATTGCTAGGTATTATATATCTTTATTTTTATAAAAATCTTAAGAAATTAAAGATAATGTTTATTTTCTTTTTAAAAAAGCTATATTATAATGTTTTTTATGAAAACAAAAGCATTATTTTTAGATAGAGATGGTGTGATTAATATAGATAAAAAATATGTTTATAAAATAGAAGATTTTGAATTTTGTGATGGAATTTTTGAGCTTTGTAGATATTTTTTAGCTAGAAATTATTTGCTTTTTATAGCGACAAATCAATCAGGCATTGCAAGAGGATATTACAAGGAAAGTGATTTTTTTAAGCTTTGCGATTATATGCTTAAAGAATTTGCCAAACAAGATATAAAAATTGATAAAATTTATCATTGTCCACATTTAGAAGGTTGTGAGTGTCGCAAACCTAAAGCAGGAATGCTTTTAAAAGCAGAAGATGAGTTTGATTTGGATATGAAAAATTCTATCTTTATCGGAGATAACCTAAGCGATATGCAAGCAGGATTAAATGCTGATATTGGCACTTTGATTTTAGTAAATGAAGAAAAAAAAGAAGGCGATTTTTTTAGACAATTTAAAAATTTAAAAGAAATTTTGAGCTTTTTTAAAGAAAAGGACATTTAAATGAGAATAGCAATCACAGGTGGCGCAGGATTTATAGGTTCGCAACTGGCTTTAAATTTGCAAGAAAAACATGAAATTTTAATCATCGATAAAATGCGTAGTAGTGCGACTTTTGAAAATGGAAATTTGCAAAGTTTTGGGCATTTTAAAAATTTACTTGAATTTGATGGAGAGCTTTTTGCAGGTGATATTAATGATGAAAAAGTTTTAAAAAAGATTGAAGATTTTAAGCCAGAGATTATTTTTCATCAAGCAGCAATTTCAGACACTACGGTTTTTGATCAAACTAAGGTTTTACAAACCAATTTAAATACTTTTAAAGATTTTATAGAACTTAGCATAGATCTTAATGCAAAGCTTATTTATGCAAGTTCAGCTTCGGTTTATGGTGATGCAAAAAGTCCACAAACTGTAGGTAAAGATGAAGAACCAAAAAATCCTTATGCTTTTTCAAAATTGATGATGGATAAGCTAGCGAAAAAATACTACGATAAAGCCCATTTAGTAGGACTTAGATATTTTAATGTTTATGGAAAAGGCGAATTTTATAAAAACAAAACCGCTTCTATGGTTTTACAATTTGGCCATCAAATTTTAGCAGGAAAAAATCCACGCTTGTTTGAAAGAAGTGATCAAATTTATAGAGATTTTACTTATATTAAAGATGTTATTAATGCCAATTTAATCGCTCTTGACTCAAAATGTGGAGTTTATAATGTAGGTAGTGGTAAAGCAAGGACTTTTCAAGATATAGTTGATATTTTGCAAAAAGAGTTAAAGACTGATTTGCCTTGTGAATATATCCCAAATCCTTATGTAAAATCTTATCAATTCCATACTGAAGCAAAGCTAGATCAAACTTGGGATTATCAGCCAAAATTCACTTTAGAAGAGGGGATAAAAGATTATTTAGGCGAGATAAAAAGACTTTTCGAAAAGGAAGTAAATGCTTGAGTTTTTAAGCCAGCAAAAACCTAAAATTTTAATTATAGGAGATTTTATGGTGGATAATTACACCTGGTGTGATTGTTCGCGTATCAGCCCTGAAGCCCCTGTTTTAGTAGCTAAAACTCTTAAAGAAGATAAAAGATTAGGCGGGGCTGCGAATGTTTATGCAAATTTAAAAAGCTTGGGAGCTGATGTTTTTGCACTTGGTGTTGTGGGCGATGATGAGAGTGGGAAATTTTTACAAGAAAATTTAAAAGGAGAATTTTTGATCCAAAAAGGACGCAAAACCCCTTTTAAAAATCGCATTATAGCACACAATCAGCAGGTTTTAAGACTAGATGAAGAAGACATAAGTGCAATTTTGCTTGAAGATGAACTTATAGCTTTGTTTGATGAAAAGATTAAAGATTTTAAAGCTGTGGTTTTAAGTGACTATGCTAAGGGTATTTTAACGCCTAAGGTTTGTAAAGCTTTGATAGAAAAAGCAAATGTTTTAAATATCCCTGTTTTAGTTGATCCTAAAGGTAGTGATTTTAGTAAATATAGCGGCGCAACCCTACTCACGCCTAATAAAAAAGAAGCTTTAGAAGCTTTGAAATTTGAAAATTTAGAGGGTGAAAATTTAGAAAAAGGCATCAAAAAATTAAAAGAAGATTTTGCTTTGCATTATTCTATCATCACTCTTTCAGAAGCAGGAATTGCACTTTTTGATGAGGGTTTAAAAATCGCACCTGCTAAAGCCTTGGAAGTTTATGATGTAACAGGGGCAGGCGATAGTGTGATTGCTATTTTGGCTTTTTGTTTGGCAAATGGGATTGAAATTTTTAAAGCTTGTGAACTTGCTAATGAAGCTGCAGCTGTTGTAGTGAGCAAAATAGGTAGCGTGAGTGTGAGTTTTGATGAGATTAAGAGTTTTAATCGTGTGGATTTTGAGAAAAAAATTAAAAGCAAAGAAGAACTTTTAACACTTTTAAAACAAAATGATAAAAAGATCGTTTTTACAAATGGTTGTTTTGATATCGTGCATTTTGGACATATAAAATACCTTGAGAAAGCTAAAAGATTGGGTGATGTTTTGATTGTAGGTTTAAACTCAGATGCGAGTGTGAAAAGACTCAAAGGCGAGAGTCGTCCTGTAAATTCAGAGTTTCAAAGAGCTTGTATGTTGGCAGCTTTTTATTTTGTAGATTTTGTAGTGATTTTTGATGAAGATACCCCTTTGGAACTTATAAGCTTTTTAAAACCCGATATTTTGGTTAAAGGAGCTGATTATAAAGATAAGCTTGTTGTGGGTACGGATATTGTTTCAAGAGTTAAATTAATCGACTTTGAAGAAGGATTTAGCACAAGTAAGATCATAGAAAAGATTAAGGATAAAAAATGATAAATTTAGTAGAAAAAGAATGGCAAGAACATCAAAAAATCGTTCAAGAAAGTGAAATTTTAAAAGGACAAATCGCTAAAATAGGTGAGCTTTTATGTGAATGTCTTAAAAAAGGTGGCAAGATTTTGATTTGTGGAAATGGTGGAAGTGCAGCTGATGCACAGCATTTTGCAGCTGAACTCAGTGGGCGTTATAAAAAAGAACGCAAGGCTTTAGCAGGTATAGCACTTACAACCGATACTTCAGCACTTAGTGCTATAGGAAATGACTATGGTTTTGAGTTTGTTTTTTCAAGACAAGTGGAAGCTTTAGGAAATGAAAATGATATTTTAATCGGTATTTCAACGAGTGGAAAAAGCCCTAATGTTTTAGAAGCTTTTAAAAAAGCAAAAGAACTTAATATGCTTTGTTTAGGGCTTAGTGGAAAAGGTGGTGGAACGATGAATAAGCTTTGCGATCATAATCTTGTTGTGCCAAGCGATGATACGGCTAGAATTCAAGAAATGCACATTGTAATTATACACACACTTTGTCAGATCATCGATGAGAGTTTTTAATGAAAGTTTTTATCATCAATTTAGAGCGTTCTTTATATAGAAAAGAGTATATGCAAAAACAAATTCAAAAGCTTTTTGAAAAAAATCCTAGTTTAAAAAATAAATTAGAATTTATTTTCTTTAAAGCTATTGATGCTAAAAATAAAGAACATTTGGAATTTAAAGATCATTTTTCT
Organism: Campylobacter sp. BCW_4332; assembly: GCF_001763175.1. Classification (NCBI taxonomy): domain Bacteria; kingdom Pseudomonadati; phylum Campylobacterota; class Epsilonproteobacteria; order Campylobacterales; family Campylobacteraceae; genus Campylobacter; species Campylobacter sp. BCW_4332. Next base: position 22,881 of record NZ_MJYF01000037.1, read on the forward strand.
TGGTGGGGTTCTTGGATTTTGGGTAGAGAGCTTTCTGATGGAGAAAAAGCTTGTTTTGCTAGTCATTATAAACTTTGGCAAGAATGTGTGAAGCTTGATGAGCCTATAATCATCCTAGAAGATGACGTGGAATTTAGTGATGAATTTTTAAATAATGGGACAGAATATATAGATGAGCTATTAAAGAGCAAATATGAATATATAAGACTTTGCTACTTATTTGATAAAAGATTGTATTTTTTGAGTGAGGGTGAATATTATTTAAGTTTTGAAAAACTTGCTGGAACTCAAGGCTATGTACTGCAAGTAAGTGCTGCAAAGAAATTTCTTAAATGCGCTAAAAATTGGATCTATGCTGTAGATGATTATATGGATATGTTTTATAAACATAATGTGTTAAATATAGTGAAAAAGCCTTTATTTCTTAAGCAAGCAAATTTTTCAAGTGTTATTGTAGAATATGGAAGAAAATTTTCAATAAAATTAATATTATATAAAAAAATTGCTAGAGAAATTTTTAGATTTTACTCAAATATTTTAGTTGTTATCTATTGTATATATAAAAAATCGATTAAAGCTTAAGTAAATTTCTAGCCTCTTCTATAACCCTTTGAGGCTTTAAATCTTTCATGCATTTGTGGTGTTTTAAAGGACAGGTTTTTTGCATACAAGGCATACAAGCTAGATCTAAATGCACTAATTTTGCGTTTTCGTTTTGCCAAGGTGAAGTTTGGGTAAATTTTGTGGGGCCAAAAATAGCTACGGTTTTTATCTTATAAACCGCACTTAGGTGCATAGGACCACTATCATTTGTGATAAAAAGATCGCAAAAAGCGATATTTTGACAAAGGGTTTTGATGGTGGTTTTATTGCAAAGATTTTTTACTTTTATGTTTTGTTCTTTTAAAATTTGATAAATTTCATTACAAAGTTCTTGTTCGGCTTTTCCTGCGCCAAAGATTAAAATTTCATGACTTTGGCTGAAATTTAAAGCCACTTTAGCAAAATAACTCGCATCCCATCTTTTTGCACTTCCAAAGCTTGCGCCAGGGTTGAGTCCTAGAATTTTTTTGCCATTTTTTAAGACAAGAGGGTTTTGAAATTTTAGTTTAAAGGGAAGTTTTAAGTCTTTAGAATGAGCTTTTATGCCAAGTGAGTTTTCTATAAAATAAAGGTATTTTAAAACTTGATGTTCCTCTTTGTGCTTGTTTTTGTCAAAAAAATATCTTTGCTTTGTTTTAAGAATATGTAAGATAATCTTAGAAGAAAACGCAGACCTAAAAGCAAAGCTAAAATCGATTTTGCCAAGTTCTTTGCGTAAAGATAGGGCTTGTTTATAGCGAGATTGTTTATTTTCTATGATGATTTTAGAATTAGGAAATTCTTTAAAAAGTGCTGTGGAAACCAAAGAGCCATAAAGGATAAATTGGGCATTTTTAAAATGTTCTTTTATAGCGTATAAAGCAGGTGAAGCCATCACTGCATCGCCTAGCCAAGTTGGAAGGTGTATAAAAATTTTCATAAATTTCCTAAACTTTGATAGAATTGTTTTTATTATTTTAACAAAATTTAGGAAAAATATGCCACAACTTTCGATCATAATCCCGCTTTTTAATTCTTGCGATTTTATTTCAAGGGTTTTGCAAAGTTGTATAAATCAGACTTTAAAAGATATTGAAATTTTGATTATCGATGATAAAAGTAAAGATAATAGTTTAAATATGGTTTTAGAATTTGCTAAAAAAGATCCAAGGATAAAAATCTTTCAAAATGAAGAAAATTTAGGCACTTTTGCAAGTAGAAATTTGGGGGTTTTGCATTCTAGTTCTGATTTTATAATGTTTTTAGATAGTGATGATTTTTTAACACTCGATGCTTGTGAAATAGCACTTAAAGAGATGAAAAAAGGTTTTGATTTGCTTTGTTTTGATGCCTTTGTACATAGGGTAAAAACCAAGCAGTTTTATCGTTTTAAGCAAGATGAAGTTTTTAATCAAAAGGAATTTTTAGAATTTTTAAGCAAGCAAAGGCATTTTTGCTGGTCGGTTTGGGCGAAGTGTTTTAGAAAAGATATCATCTTAAAAAGTTTTGAAAAAGTTAAAATAGATGAGCGTTTGAGCTATGGCGAAGATGTGCTTTTTTGTTATGTTTATTTTATGTTTTGTGAGAAAATAGCTGTTTTTAAAACTTGCATTTATCATTACGAATTTAATCCAAATGGAAGATATGAGAATAAAAATAAAGAAATTTTAAATCAAAATTATCAAGATAAAAAGAAAAGCAATGAGCTGATAAAAAAGCTTTCTTTAGACTTTAAAAATGATACCTTTTATCAAAAATTACTCAAGGTTTTAAAGAAAGAAGAGTTGGATTTAAAAAATAGAATTTAAGATTAAATTTTATATAATTAAATTTTCGTATTTTTTAACACTAGAAGGCTAATAATGACTGAAATTTCAAGTTTTTGGTATACCCCTAAAGGCTATAAGGGCATGGGTTTGATGGAAATTCTTACGATTAAATCTTGGCTTGATAATGGATATAAATTCCATCTGTATACTTATAATTTAGAAGATAAAATCTTTTTAAAATTCCAAGAATTGTTTGATAATTTTACACTTAAAAATGCAAATGATATTGTGCCTTTTGAAGAATATTTTAGTGATGATAGGGGAGCTGGAGTGGCTGCTTTTTCAGATTTTTTTAGATTTAATCTACTCTATCTCAGGGGGGGGTATGGGTAGATTTAGATATGGTGTGTTTAAGCCCTTATGATTATCATGAAAAAGAATATATTTTTTCTAAGGAAATTGATGATGATCCTAACAAAGCTAGAATTACAACTTCATTACTTAAATTTCCAAAACAAAGTGAATTTGGAAGATTGCTTATAGAAGAAGCAAAAAAGATTATAGACAATAGAAAAACCATCCCTTGGGGAGTCATAGGACCTTGGTTTTTGGCTAAATGGGTTAAAGAATGTGATTTGGAAAAATATGCCTTAGATTATAAAGATACTTGTCAAATTTCTTGTGGTAATGCTAGAGATTTTATAGACAAAAAGACTTTTGATGAAAGCAGACCTTGTTTGCATTTATTTTCTGAAATGTGGAGAATTTATAAAATGAATAAAAACCATTTTTATAAATCATGCATTTATGGATTTTTACTTCAAAAGCACAATATCTTTGATTTATGTCTTAAATTAAATTATAATCTTAGTTTTTGCGATAAACATTATGATAAATTCCTTCCTTTTATTAATATAAAAAATAAAACAAGATTTTATTTTCGCCACCCAAAACAAATTTTGAGGAAAAAAATGCCTAAAATTTCAATCATCTTGCCAACTTTTAATGTAGAAAAATATATAGCTAAAGCTTTAGAAAGTTGTATCAATCAAACTTTTAAAGATATAGAAATAATTGTAGTTGATGATTGTGGGAGTGATAAAAGTATAAATATAGCTAAAGAATACGCTAAAAAAGATGAAAGAATAAAAATAATTCACAATGAAAAAAACTTAGGTCTTTTAAGAGCTAGATATGAAGGGGTTAAGGTAGCTAATTCTTTATATGTCATGTTTTTAGATCCTGATGATTATTTAGAACTTGAGGCTTGTGAGGAAGTATCTAAGTATTTAGATCAAAACAATGATTTGATATGTTTTAATTATAATACTCTGGATACAACTTTGAAAAAAAAATATTTTTTTACTGATAGTAATTATAATATTGACGAGTATTTGAAATTTTTATCAAAATGGATCGTTGGTTCTAAAATTTACCACTGGAATATATGGGGCAAAGTTTTTCAAAAACAAAAATATTTAAAGACTTTTGAAAAAATCAATGAAAACCCAAAACTTACTATGGCAGAAGATGTATTGCTCCTTACTTTGTATTATCTTGAATGTAAGCGTATTGTAACTTTAGAGCAATGTCTGATTAATTATAATATGCAAAATATTAGCTCATCAACCAACGAAAGAAAAAATTTTGATAAGATGCAATTTTTTATAGAAAATTTAAATTTTGTTATTCATAAGCTTAATTTATATTCTAATGCTTTAAATTCTATATATTTTTTATTGTGTCAATACTTTATTTGCGAGCTTTCTATACACAAATTGGATTTAAAATATCGTATTGTTTATAATAATTTTTTTAAAAAAATTCTCATAAAATTAAAAAGAAAAAAGATAAAATTAACAAGAAAAAAATATATAAAACAATTAGCAATGGAATTAAAATGAAATTTCTTATCATCAATCTTAAAAAAGCAAAGAAAAGAAAAGAATACATTAGTCAATTGTGTCAAAAATATCAACTTGATTATGAAATCATCGAAGCTGTAGAAGGAAAAGCTATAAGCAAACAAGAGTATTTAAATATAGTTGATTATGACAAAATGCTAAATTTTCATAAAAGAGAATTAGGGCTTGGAGAGCTTGGTTGTTCTTTATCTCATAAAAAATGTTATGAAAAAATATTGCAAGAAAATTTAAAATACGCTGTGATTTTAGAAGATGATGCGTATTTTGATGAAAACTTACTTGAATTTTTACAACACCTTAATGAATTTCCTAACGACTTGGAGCTTTTGTTATTAGGGCATCAAAGACAGGTTTATAATGATGATGGTTTTAGGATAGAAAGTCCTTACTCAAGAAGATTTGCAAAAAAAATCTTAAATTATAAAATTCGCCGTTTGATCGCTAGAGGCAACGGTACTTATGGTTATTTTATAACCAAAAATGGAGCCTTAAAACTGCTTTCTCATTTAGAAAAAATTTATTTGCCTATAGATGCTCTTACTTGTAATGAAAAAGTTTTAAACACTTACGCTTTATTTCCTGTACTTGTTTATACACATGAAAATTTTATGTTTGAAAGTTCTACTCAAGATGATAAAAAATTTCTTAAAAAGAAAAATAAAATAAGTAAGTATATTAAAAAAATTCACATTTTTATAAAATATTTTTTACCTAGTTTAAAAAAGGTTAGATCTTATGAAAATATTGATTGTTAGTGACTATTTTAACAAAGGTGGGGTAAGTTATGTTATTTATCAACTTGCTAAAGAATGGAATAAAAATCACGAGCTTTCTTTGTTATTTTTTGAAAAGACGCCTCTAGCTTATGATGATATTTGTAACAATGCTTATGTTGAATTTATCAACACTAAAGCTTTAACTCCCATCCGTTTTTTAAATAAACTTATTAATAAAATCATATATAAGTGTGCAATTAAAAAAAAAATAAAACAGTATAAGCCTGATATTATGATTTCTTTTAAAACCAAGCCTAATCTATTTACTCTACTTGCAAATAAAAATATAGGCATCAAGCATATTATTTGCGAGCATGGTTTTCATCTTGGAGAAAAGTCTAAAAAAACCAATCGTTTAAGAAGAAAACTATATCCTTTGGCTACCTATTTAAGTGTTTTAACTAGGGAAGATTTTAAATATTATTCTTTTGTAAAAAACAAAATCATCATGCCTAATCCCTTGGGTGTAAAAAAACAAATTCATACAAATGATAAAAAAAACATTATTTTATACGCAGGAAGATTAGAAGAAGAAAAGGCTGTGGATGTTTTTATTAAAGCTTTATCTTGCATCCAAAAAGATGTTTTAAATAAATGGAAGATTATCGTAGCAGGAGAGGGTTCTTTAAAAAAGAATTTGATGGAGCTTGCTAAAAATTTAAATTTGCACATCGATTTTGTAGGCTATATAGAAGACTTAAGTTTTTACTATGAAAAAGCTAAAATTTTATGCTTATGTTCCAAACAAGAAGGCTTACCTATAGTTTTAATCGAAGCTGCTTTTTATGAATGCGCTAGAATCAGTAGTGATTATATGGGTGTAAATGAGCTAATCGATGATAAAAACAATGGACTTTTATTCAAGATGGATGATTTTAAGGATATGGCTTTAAAAATATCACTTTTAATGCAAGATGAAAACTTAAGACAAGAAATTGTTAAAAAGGCCAAAGAAAAAGTTGAATCTTATAAAGTAGAAAGCGTGATGAAAAAATGGGATGAATTGTTTATAGAAGTATTGGGTAAAGGATTGTAATGGTAACTTTTTTTTATTATTTTAGAAAATATTTGGCTAAATTTATCAGTGCTTTCGTGCCAAGCAAGGATTTGCGTTGCAAGATTAGAAGGAGAATTTGTTATAGGGTGATCAAGCATACGCCTTATTCTACAGATACTTTAGTGCCAGCTCATATTTTAGCTTACATTAACGCTCATACCAACGAATACTTCATAAAAGAAAATAAAACCATTCATGGGGGGGGGCATAAGGGGTATTTTGATTTTGATCCTAGATCAAAAGATAAAAACTCTCCCTTAAATCCTTGGGCTTTTATAAGAGTAAAAAATGAAGCCATTACTTTAAGAGCTTCTCTTGAAAGCATATTGCCTGCCATACAAAGAGGTGTTATAGGTTATAATGATTGTGATGATGGAAGCGAAGAAATAATCTTAGAATTTTACAAGCAATACCCTTCTTTCATACCAGTAAAATATCCTCATGAAGTTCAAATAGAAAATCCCCAAAGTGAAGCAAATAAACTTTATACTTATTATAATTGGGTTTTAAGTTTTATACCTCAAGACGAATGGCTTATAAAGATTGATGTGGATCATATTTATGATGCTAAAAAGCTTTATAAAAGTTTTTATATACCTAGAAAAGATAATGATGTTTTGTGCCATCCTAGGATAGATTTTTTAGTTGAAAATTCTGAAGTCTTTCTTAAATTTGATGAAAGATTTGGTTTTTTAAACACTATAGGAGATGATCATTGGCTTATTAAAAATAAAAGATTAAAATTTATTGAAATGCTAGTTGGGCAAAATCATTCTTATGAGTGGTTAGACATTAGAAAATTAAAATTACATCATGCAGAATTAACACAATATCATTTTCCTTATGTGAAAAATTCAAGAAAAAAATACGCCAAAACAAACAATATTTGGTTTAGACTCGATGATGATTTTGTTTTAAAAGATGAAAATTTAAAATTTATAGACATGCAAATGCTTAATGAAAAATTGATAATAAAACAATACGCCAAATTTAAAACTCAGATTTGATGTATTTCCAAAAAGTATATTGTGCATAAAGTTTTGCTATGATAAAACCTCTTTTGCCTTCTAAAAAACCTAATTTTACAAAATAAAGCTTGAAAAAAGTCCAATAAGGATTTATTAAAGCTTTAAGAAGGTTATTTTTTTTAGGATTTAGACTTGAGTATTTGTTTTGCTTATCTATAAATTGCTCGATATTTTCATAAGCATAATGTAAAAAATGATGTTTTAATTTCCCTATTTTTTCTTGACAGATTATGCTTTCGTGAACTTCTCTTTCATTAAATTTGGCATATTTTTTATGAAATAATCTTATGTTATAATCAGGATATAGCCCCATTTTTGTTATTGCTTCTCCAAAGAAAAAATTTAATCTTGCTACTTTGTATGCTTTAAATGATGGATTTTTAATTATTTGCAATACTTCCTCTTTTAATTCTTCAGTAAAAACTTCATCACTATCTAAAACAAATATCCAATCATTATTTGCTTTTTCAACTCCAAATTGTTTTTGCTTTCCAAAACCAAGCCAATCTTGATGGAAAATTTTCACGTTTTTAAAAGTTTTTGCTATTATTAAACTATCATCCGTGCTTCCGCTATCTATTAAAATAATTTCATTGGCAAAATTAACACTTTGTAATACTTCTTGAAGATATTTTTGGCTATTAAAAGTTAGTATTACTATTGAAATATTCATGAGTATATTCCTTGATTATAACTTGCAAAGCGTCTATGGAAAAAAAAGTATTCCCAAGGTCTTTTTTTAATCATTTCTTCGCAACTTTGTGCTTGATAAAGTGTCAGTTCTTCTAAACTTGCATTTTGAGAATCTTTTGCTTTAAAAAACTCTATGCAAAATTTACCATCTTCTTTATAGACATAAACAGGGATGATCAAAGCATTAGTTTTTTGAGCGATAAAACTTGCTCCCATTTGATAGTTTACTTCTTTGTCAAAAAATTTTAGCTTTATACCTTCTTTATCAGTGCAATCTTGATCGGTTAAAATTCCTAAAGTTCGCCCCTTTTTTAGGGCACTTAGCATTTGTCTTAACCCGCCTTTTTTGTCAATAAGCTCTATGTTAAATTGGGTGCGATTTTTACTTAAAATTTCATACATAACTTCGCTTTTTAACTTTTTCCCCACTATGGAAATTGCACCATATTTAGCTGCATAAGCAAGGCTTAAAATTTCCCAGTTTCCATAGTGTGCAGTTGTGAAGATAATAGGACGCTTTAAAGCTAGAGCGTCTATAAGAAAATTTTCATTGATAAAATTTACTTTATTGAGAATTTTTTCTTTGGTGGTGTTTTGATTTTGTAAACAATCAATTCCAAATTGAGCAAAATTTTCATAAATTTTCAAAGATAGTTTATCGCGTTCTTTTTGAGTGTATTGAGGAAAACAGATTTGCAAATTTATATCGATGATCTTGCGATGTTTTTTGTTAAGATAAAAAGTGATTCTTGCTACAATCAAAGCTAAAAAATGCAAGATACACTCAGGCATAAAAGTAACAAAAAATTTCAAAATATAATAAAGACTAAGATATATTCTATCACTATTTTTCATTAAGTAAGCCTTTGGCAAGTTTGAAGATATCTTCTTCTTCTATACGCGTGATACAAAAATCACTTTTATCGATATGCTTGGCATTTTGGATTTTTTTACCTGCATCAATGATTTTATTGATATGAGTTTGAAAAGCATTGCGGTAGCTTGGTGTTGCGCCAAAAATCGTAATAGATGCCTTATTTAAAGCAAAAGCCAAATGTGTTGGGCCGCTATCATTTCCTATGATTAAATTCATCATTTTTGTAAAAGCCATTAGTTCTTCAAGATTAAATTTTGGCGCTAATTCTATATGTGTTTCATCAATACCACTAAGATTTAAAACCTCTTTGGCAAATTCATATTCTTTTACATTTCCCCAAGCGAGCCAAATTTTTGCTTGTTGAAATTTATTGATTAAAAGTTTGCAAAGTATAGCAAGTTTGGTTTTAGGATAGATTTTATTTTCTACACTTGAACCCACGTGTATGAGTATGTTTTTTTCGTTTTTGTCGAGCTTGAGTTTATTGTTTAAGAGTTGTTTTAAATTTTCATCTACGCTAAAAATATCTTGTTTAAAGGCTAAATTTTTGACATTAAAATCAGTATTTAACATAAAGGAGGTAAGACTTAAGTATCTTACAAATACATTTTCATTGTAATCTAACTCAAGTTTTTGGTTGTAGAAATTATGAGCAAAACTTTCTTTAAGACTATTTTTATCAAAACCAAAATTATTTCTACTTAAAATTCGACTTACAATAGCAGATTTTATAAGCCCTTGTAGATCTATTACTGCATTATAGTTGTTTTTTCTTGCTTTAAGAAGAATTTTTAGGCTTTTTAAAATTTTTTTGTCTTTTAAGGGCAGGGCATAGAGTTTGTCTATTAAAGGATGGTTTTTAAGTATGCCTTCAAATTTTTCATCTACAAACCAATGAATTTCTATATCTTTTTTAAAATTTTTGATAAATTGCAAAACCACGGCACTTTGGATAATATCACCAAGTGCTGACAAACGAACAATTGCTATTTTCATTAAAAGCCTAATATTTTAAAATTTTTGCTATGATTTTAGCGAAATTATTTAAAAAAAGGTTAAAAAATGGCAAAAAATGAAGGTTATATTTGTGTTTTTGATTGTGAGAGTGTGCCAGATGTTGAGCTTATCCGCAAAACTTTAGGTTTTGAAGGAAGTGATTTGGAGGTAAGTTTAAAAGCACTTCAGTGGCAAAAAGAACAAAGCGGGAGTGAGTTTTTGCCTTTGCCTTATCATAAAATCATCAGTATTTGTGCGGTTTTAAGTGATAATTTTGGAAAATTTATCAAAGTAAATAAAATTGATGGGCAAAATGAAAAAGAAATGATTGAGAATTTTTTCAATTTTATAGAAAATTATGAGCCAAAATTAGTCAGCTTTAATGGTAAAAATTTCGATATGCCTGTTCTTGTTTTAAGGGCTTTAAAATACAATTTAAAAGCAGCAACTTATTTAGATACTCAAAGCGATAAATGGAATAATTATAAAACAAGATTTTCAGAATTAAAACATTGTGATTTATTAGAATCCTTAGGATCTAATGGGCGTGGAATAAAGCTTGATACACTTTGCTCTATGGTGGGTTTGCCAGGAAAATATGATGTGCATGGCGATGAGGTGATGAAACTTTTTTATGAAAATGAACTTGAAAAAATCCACGAATATTGTGAAAGTGATGTTTTAAACACCTATATGCTTTTTTTAAAATATGAACTTATTAAAGCTAATGTTAGTGAAGAAGATTATGTTGATTTTCTTTCTTATATGAGAGATTTTTTGCGCGCAAAAAAATCAGATCGTTCTTATACAGAAGTTTTTGCAAAAGCTTGTGAGAGTGAAATTTCAAAAGTTCGATCTTAAGTATTTAAGAAAATATATTAAAATTTATTTTTGACATTTTAAAAAAGGAATGATGATGAAAATTCTTATTAGCGGTGGCGCAGGTTATATAGGTTCTCATACTTTAAGACAATTTTTAAAAACAGATCATGAAATTTGTGTTTTAGATAATCTTTCTAAGGGCTCTAAAATCGCAATAGAAGATTTGCAAAAAATAAGAGCTTTTAAATTTTTTGAACAAGATTTAAGTGATTTTCAAGGTGTAAAAGCATTGTTTGAGAGAGAAAAATTTGACGCTATTGTGCATTTTGCAGCGAGCATTGAAGTTTTTGAAAGTATGCAAAACCCTTTAAAATATTATATGAACAACACTGTTAATACAACAAATCTCATCGAAACTTGTTTGCAAACTGGAGTGAATAAATTTATATTTTCTTCAACGGCAGCCACTTATGGCGAACCACAAACTCCCGTTGTGAGCGAAACAAGTCCTTTAGCACCTATTAATCCTTATGGGCGTAGTAAGCTTATGAGCGAAGAGGTTTTGCGTGATGCAAGTATGGCAAATCCTGAATTTAAGCATTGTATTTTAAGATATTTTAATGTTGCAGGTGCTTGCATGGATTATACTTTAGGACAACGCTATCCAAAAGCGACTTTGCTTATAAAAGTTGCAGCTGAATGTGCCGCAGGAAAACGTGATAAACTTTTCATATTTGGCGATGATTATGATACAAAAGATGGTACTTGTATAAGAGATTTTATCCATGTAGATGATATTTCAAGCGCGCATTTAGCGGCTTTGGATTATTTACAAGAGAATGAAAGCAATGTTTTTAATGTAGGTTATGGACATGGTTTTAGTGTAAAAGAAGTGATTGAAGCGATGAAAAAAGTTAGCGGAGTGGATTTTAAAGTAGAACTTGCCCCACGCCGTGCGGGCGATCCTAGTGTGTTGATTTCTGATGCAAGTAAAATCAGAAATCTTACTTCTTGGCAGCCTAAATATGATGATTTAGAGCTTATTTGTAAATCTGCTTTTGATTGGGAAAAACAGTGTTAAAAAAACTTTTTTTTATTTTAAGCAAGGAAGATAAAAATTTTTTATTTTTCTTGCTTGTTTTTTCAGTATTTGTTTCTTTTATAGAAACTTTTGCGATTTCTTTGGTAATGCCTTTTATCACTTTGGCTAGTGATTTTTCTTATTTTGATCGTAATAAATATTTAATCAGCCTAAAAGAATATCTTAATATCCCTGTTTTTGAAATCATTGTTTATTTTGGAGTGGGGCTTATTGTTTTTTATGTATTTAGGGCTTTGTTAAATGCGTATTATTTTCATCTTTTGGCAAGATTTTCTAAAGGACGGTATCATGCGATCGCTTATAAGGTTTTTTCTAAATTTTTAAATATTAATTATGAAAAATTTACTCAAAAAAATCAATCTGAAATTTTAAAGTCCATTACAGGGGAAGTTTATAATCTAAGCACTATGATTTCATCATTTTTACTTTTGATGAGTGAAATTTTTGTAGTGCTTTTGCTTTATGCTTTAATGCTTTTGATTAATTATAAAATCACTTTATTTTTAAGTATTTTTATGGTGTTAAATGCCTTTATTTTAGTGAAAATTTTAAGTCCTATCATTAAAAAAGCAGGACTAAGACGCGAAGAAGCGATGAAAAATTTCTTCGAAATTTTAAATACAAATTTAAATAATTTTAAATTTATCAAGCTTAAAACTAAAGAAGATGGAGTATTAAGTCTTTTTAAAGCACAAAGTGAAGCTTTTTCTAAAGCAAATATTACCAATGAAAGCGTAGCTGCGGTGCCTAGAATTTATCTTGAAGGAATAGGTTTTTGTGTGCTTGTTTTTATCGTGGTATTTTTGGTTTTGAAAAATGAAAGTGATATTTCAGGTATTTTATCCACGATTTCTATTTTTGTTTTAGCGCTTTATCGCTTAATGCCAAGCGCAAATCGTATTATCACAAGTTATCATGATTTGCTTTATTATCATTCTTCTTTGGATATTATTTACCAAAATTTAAGACAAGAAGAAGAAAATTTGGGCGAGGAAAAATTAAGCTTTAATCAAGAGCTTAAAATTTGCAATCTTAGCTTTGGTTATGAGGGAAAAAAACATTTATTTAAAAATCTTAACTTAAACATTAAAAAAGGCGAAAAAATCGCTTTTATAGGGGAGAGTGGTTGCGGAAAAAGTACCTTAGTAGATCTTATCATAGGACTTTTAAAACCAAAAGAAGGGCAAATTTTAATTGATAAGCAAGAGTTAAATGTAAGTAATGCAAAAAATTATCGCCAAAAAATAGGCTATATCCCACAAAATATCTATCTTTTTAATGACAGCATAGCTAAAAATATTACTTTTGGAGATGCGGTTGATGAAGAAAAACTTAACAGGGTTATCAAACAAGCAAATTTAGAGCATTTTATAAAAAATTTACCTCAAGGAGTGCAAACAAAAGTAGGTGATGGGGGGAGTAATTTAAGCGGGGGACAAAAACAACGCATAGCTATAGCAAGAGCTTTATATCTAGAGCCTGAAATTTTAGTGCTTGATGAAGCAACTTCTGCGCTTGATACTCAAAGTGAAGCAAAAATCATGGATGAAATTTATAAAATTTCTAAAGATAAAACCATGATTATTATCGCACATCGCCTTTCTACGATAACGCAATGTGATAAGGTTTATCGTTTAGAACACGGTAAGCTTAAAGAGGAGAAATGATGAAAATAAGCTTTATTATCGCAACTTTAAATTCAGGAGGCGCTGAGCGTGTTTTGGTAACTTTAGCTAATGCACTTTGTAAAGAGCATGAAGTAAGTATTATTAAATTTCATGCAGGAGAATCTTTTTATAAGCTTGAAAATGAAGTTAAAGTTACAAGTTTAGAACAATTTAGATTTGACACACTTTATCATAAAATCGCAAGTCGTTTTAAGAAATTTTTTGCTTTAAGAAAGGCTTTGAAAGAAAGTAAGGCTGATGTTTTTATTTCTTTTTTGGATACGACTAATATTGCTTGTATTGCTGCGAAAATAGGGCTTAAAACTCCACTCATTATAAGTGAGCATAGTAATGAAGCGTATTTAAAACCTAAAATTTGGCGTTTTTTAAGAAGGGTAAGCTATCCTTTTTGTGATGCTTTAAGTGTGCTTGGAAGCAGTGATAAGGTGTATTATGAAAGATTTGTAAAAAGGGTTAAGCTTTTATTAAACCCTTGTCATTTTAGCGATGAAATTCCTTTTGATTCTAGTTTTGAAAAGGAAAATTTGGTTCTTTTTATAGGGCGTTTAGATCACAACAAAAACCCTGCAATGTTTTTAAAAGCTATAGCGCATTTGGATAAAAATTTGCAAGAAAATTATAAATTTGTTATAGCAGGAGATGGAGAGTTAAGGCAAGAACTTGAATACAAGGTAAAATCTTTAGGAATAAAAGTTGATTTTTTAGGGCGAGTTGAAAATGTCAAGGCTCTTTATGAAAAAGCAAAAGTGCTTTGCCTTTGTTCTTTTGTAGAGGGTTTGCCAACGGTTTTAATTGAAAGTTTGTATTTTGAGGTTTGTAGAATTTCAAGTTCTTATTATAATGGTGCTAAGGATTTAATCAAAGATAATCATGATGGGCTTTTGGTAGGTTGTGATGATGAAATAGCACTTGCTAAAAAACTTGAACTTGTTTTAAATGATGAAAATTTTAGAAAAGAACTTGTAAATAATGCCAAACAAAGGTGTAAAGACTTTGAAATTTCTCATATCAAAGAAGAATGGCTTAAGCTTATAGCCGAGGTTAAAAATGCCTAAACTTTCTGTTATAGTACCAACTTTTAATCGTCAAGCTTTGTTGGAAAAGGCTATTAAAAGCATACAAAATCAAGATTTTAAAGATTTAGAAATTATTATAAGTGATGATAATTCTAGTGATGATACTAAAAGTGTGGTGCAAAATTTACAAAAAGATGATGATCGCATTAAGTATTTTTTAAATCAAAATTACAAACAAGGCCCAAATGGCAATAAAAACAATGGCTTAGATCAAGCAAGTGGCGAGTTTGTAACTTTTTTAGATGATGATGATGAGCTTTTATCTGGGGCTTTAAGTACCTTGATGCAAAAAGCAAGTGAGGGTTATGCTCATGTTTTTGGAAATTGTTTGATGGAAAAAGAAGGAAATTTAAGCAAGGAATTTAGCGGCAAGGGCTTGGAAAAAGATAGTGAAATTTCTAAAAAAGATTTTTTAATGGCTAAATTTAGCGGAGAGTTTTTTTCTGTTTTTAAAAAATCTCTACTTGAAAACAAGCGTTTTAATGAAGAATTTTATGGCAATGAAGCCACGCTTTGGGTAAATTTATACAAGGAAAAAAGTTTTTATATCCATAAGGCTTTTAGGATTTATAGGATTTTTAGGCAAGATAGCGTGACTTTAGGGGCGAGTAAAAATGCTCATAGGGTGTATTTGGGATATTTAGAGCTTGCTAAAATTTTAGAAAATGAACTTAGAATGAGTAAGGATAAAGATTATAAAAAAACTTGTGCGAGTTATTATAAAATGGCAGCTTATTATGCAAAACTTGCAAAAAATTATAAAGCTCTTTATAAGTGTTTGTTTAAAAGCCTGAGTATAAAAATCAACACTCCTGCTTTGATATTACTCATTTTAAGTATAATTCCAAATAATATGATTGAAAAATTATCAAAAATTCGGGTGGCTTTATGCAAAAATTAGGCATTTTTATTTATTCTTTAGGAAGTGGTGGTGCTGAAAGAGTTGTGGCGACTTTATTGCCTATTTTAAGTTTGAAATTTGAAGTGCATTTGATCTTGATGAATGATAAAATTTCTTATGAAATTCCAGAGTGTCAAATTCATTTTTTAGAATGTTCAAAACCTAGTGAAAATCCTATTTTGAAATTTTTAAAACTACCTTTTTTGGCTTTAAAATACAAAAAACTTTGCAGAAATTTAGGCATTGATACAGAATTTGTTTTTTTAAATCGACCTAATTATATAGCTTTAATGGCAAGAATGTTTGGAAACAAAACTCGCCTTGTGATCAATGAATGCACTACACCAAGTGTGATGTATATGAAAAATAATTTTAATTCTTTGGCAAATAAATTTTTAATTTCTTTACTTTACCCAAGGGCTGATTTAATCTTGCCTAATTCTAAAGGAAATTTAGAAGATTTAGTGCAAAATTTTAGTATAAATCCAAAAAAATGTGAAATTTTATACAATGCCATCGATTTAGAAAACATAGAGCAAAAAGCTCTTGAAGATATAGCTTTAAAAGATAAATTTATTTTAAGTGTAGGCAGGCTTGATAAAGGTAAAAATCATGCTTTATTAATTCGTGCTTATGCGAGATTGAAAACAGATTTAAAGCTTGTGATTTTAGGTGAAGGTGTGCTTAAAGATGAGCTTTTGGCTTTGATTAAAGAGTTAAATTTAGAAGAAAAGGTTTTGCTTTTAGGATTTGATAATAATCCTTATAAATACATGGCTAAATGCGAATTTTTTGCTTTTGCTTCTGTGTTTGAAGGTTTTTCAAATGTTTTAATCGAAAGTTTGGCTTGTTCTTGTGCGGTGGTTTGCACTGATCATAAAAGTGGCGCAAGAGAGCTTTTTGGCGATGATGAATTTGGACTTTTAGTAGAAGTAGATAATGAAAACTCCATGTTTCAGGGTTTAAAGACTATGCTTGAAGATGATAAATTAAGAAAAGCGTATAAAAATAAGGCTAAAACTAGGGCTAAGGCTTTTGATAAAGTAAAAATTGCACGTGATGCTTTGAAATATTTATTAGGATAAAAGATGTTGAAAAAAGAGTATTTAAAAAACCCTTATTTAGTTTTGTTTGCGATGATTGTATTAGCTTATGTTTTTAGTGTATTTTGCAGGTTTTATTGGGTTTGGTGGGCAAGTGAGTTTAATGAGTATTTTTTCAATAATCAATTAATGATCATTTCAAACGATGGCTATGCCTTTGCTGAGGGCGCAAGAGATATGATAGCAGGTTTTCATCAGCCTAATGATTTGAGTTATTATGGATCTTCTTTATCCGCGCTTACTTATTGGCTTTATAAAGTCACACCTTTTTCTTTTGAAAGTATCATTTTATATATGAGTACTTTTTTATCTTCTTTGGTGGTGATTCCTATTATTTTGCTAGCTAATGAATACAAACGTCCTTTAATGGGCTTTGTAGCTGCTCTTTTAGCAAGCATAGCAAACAGTTATTATAATCGCACTATGAGTGGGTATTATGATACGGATATGCTGGTAATTGTTTTACCTATGTTTATTTTATTTTTTATGGTAAGAATGATTTTAAAAAAAGACTTTTTTTCATTGATTGCCTTGCCGTTATTTATAGGAATTTATCTTTGGTGGTATCCTTCAAGTTATACTTTAAATGTAGCTTTAATTGGACTTTTTTTAATTTATACGCTTATTTTTCATAGAAAAGAAAAGATTTTTTATATAGCTGTGATTTTGTCTTCTCTTACTCTTTCAAATATAGCATGGTTTTATCAAAGTGCCATTATAGTAATACTTTTTGCTTTATTTGTCTTAGAGCAAAAACGCTTAAATTTTATGATTATAGGAATTTTAGGTAGTGCAACTTTGATATTTTTGATTTTAAGTGGTGGGGTTGATCCTATACTTTATCAGCTTAAATTTTATATTTTTAGAAGTGATGAAAGTGCGAATTTAACGCAGGGTTTTATGTATTTTAATGTCAATCAAACCATACAAGAAGTTGAAAATGTAGATCTTAGCGAATTTATGCGAAGAATTAGTGGTAGTGAAATTGTTTTTTTGTTTTCTTTGTTTGGTTTTGTATGGCTTTTGAGAAAACATAAAAGTATGATTATGGCTTTACCTATATTGGTGCTTGGGTTTTTAGCCTTAAAAGGGGGACTTAGGTTTACCATTTATTCTGTACCTGTAATGGCCTTAGGATTTGGTTTTTTATTGAGCGAGTTTAAGGCTATATTGGTTAAAAAATATAGCCAACTAACTTCAAATGTTTGTATTGTTTTTGCAACTATTTTGACTTTAGCTTCAGTATTTATCCATATTTACAACTATAAAGCACCAACAGTTTTTTCTCAAAATGAAGCATCATTATTAAATCAATTAAAGAATATAGCCAATAGAGAAGATTATGTGGTAACTTGGTGGGATTATGGTTATCCTGTGCGTTATTATAGCGATGTGAAAACTTTAGTAGATGGTGGAAAGCATTTAGGTAAGGATAATTTTTTCCCTTCTTTTGCTTTAAGCAAAGATGAACAAGCTGCAGCTAATATGGCAAGACTTAGTGTAGAATATACAGAAAAAAGCTTTTATGCTCCGCAAAATGATATTTTAAAAACAGACATTTTGCAAGCCATGATGAAAGATTATAATCAAAGCAATGTGGATTTGTTTCTAGCTTCATTATCAAAACCTGATTTTAAAATCGATACACCAAAAACTCGTGATATTTATCTTTATATGCCCGCTAGAATGTCTTTGATTTTTTCTACGGTGGCTAGTTTTTCTTTTATTAATTTAGATACAGGAGTTTTGGATAAACCTTTTACCTTTAGCACAGCTTATCCACTTGATGTTAAAAATGGAGAAATTTATCTTAGCAACGGAGTGGTTTTAAGCGATGATTTTAGAAGTTTTAAAATAGGTGATAATGTGGTTTCTGTAAATAGTATCGTAGAGATTAACTCTATTAAACAAGGTGAATACAAAATCACTCCAATTGATGATAAGGCTCAGTTTTATATTTTTTATTTAAAGGATAGTGCTATTCCTTACGCACAATTTATTTTAATGGATAAAACCATGTTTAATAGTGCTTATGTGCAAATGTTTTTTTTAGGAAATTATGATAAGAATTTATTTGACTTGGTGATTAATTCTAGAGATGCTAAGGTTTTTAAACTTAAAATTTAAGGGTTGAAAATGAGAATAGGATTTTTATCACATGCAGGAGCAAGTATTTATCATTTTAGAATGCCTATTATAAAAGCGTTAAAAGATAGAAAAGACGAAGTTTTTGTTATAGTGCCGCAAGATGAATACACGCAAAAACTTAGAGATCTTGGCTTAAAAGTAATTGTTTATGAGCTTTCAAGAGCTAGCTTAAATCCTTTTGTGGTTTTAAAGAATTTTTTTTATCTTGCTAAGGTTTTGAAAAATTTAAATCTTGATCTTATTCAAAGTGCGGCACATAAAAGCAATACCTTTGGAATTTTAGCAGCAAAATGGGCAAAAATTCCTTATCGTTTTGCTTTGGTAGAAGGCTTGGGTTCTTTTTATATAGATCAAGGTTTTAAGGCAAATTTAGTGCGTTTTGTTATTAATAATCTTTATAAATTAAGTTTTAAATTTGCACACCAATTTATTTTTGTTAATGAAAGTAATGCTGAGTTTATGCGGAATTTAGGACTTAAAGAAAATAAAATTTGCGTGATAAAATCTGTAGGGATCAATTTAAAAAAATTTTTTCCTATTTATGTAGAATCGGAAAAAAAAGAGCTTTTTTGGAAAAATTTAAACATAGATAAAAAACCAATTGTGCTTATGATAGCAAGAGCTTTATGGCATAAAGGTGTAAAAGAATTTTATGAAAGTGCTGCTATGCTAAAAGACAAGGCAAATTTTGTTTTAGTTGGTGGAAGAGATGAAAATCCTTCTTGTGCAAGTTTGGAGTTTTTAAACTCGGGTGTGGTGTATTATTTGGGTGCTAGAAGTGATATAGTCGAGCTTTTGCAAAATTGTGATATTTTTGTTTTACCAAGCTATAAAGAAGGCTTTCCTGTAAGTGTTTTGGAGGCAAAAGCTTGCGGTAAGGCTATAGTGGTAAGTGATTGCGAAGGTTGTGTGGAGGCTATTTCTAATGCTTATGATGGACTTTGGGCAAAAACAAAAAATGCTAAAGATTTAAGCGAAAAAATTTCACTTTTATTAGAAGATGAAAAATTAAGATTAAATTTAGCTAAAAATGCCGCCCAAGATGCTTTACAATACGATGAAAATAATATCGCACAGCGTTATTTAAAACTTTATGATAGGGTAATTAAGAATGTATGAAAAAGTTTTTAAAAGAATTTTTGATTTTATTTTAGCTTTAGTGCTTTTGGTGCTTTTTTCTCCGGTGATTTTAATCACTGCTTTACTTTTAAAAATCACTCAAGGAAGTGTGATTTTTACCCAAAATCGCCCAGGGTTAGATGAAAAAATTTTTAAAATTTATAAATTTAAAACCATGAGCGATGAAAGAGATGAAAAGGGTGAGTTATTAAGCGATGAATTGCGTTTGAAAGCTTTTGGAAAAATCGTTAGAAGCTTAAGTTTGGATGAGCTTTTACAACTTTTTAATGTTTTAAAAGGGGATATGAGTTTTGTTGGACCTAGACCTCTTTTGGTTGAGTATTTACCTCTTTACAATGAAGAGCAAAAATTACGTCATAAAGTGCGTCCAGGTATAACAGGGTGGGCGCAGGTAAATGGTAGAAATGCTATTTCTTGGCAGAAAAAATTCGAACTTGATGTGTATTATGTGAAAAATATTTCTTTTTTGCTTGATTTAAAAATCATGTTTTTAACAGCTTTAAAGGTTTTAAAACGAAGCGGGGTAAGCAAAGAAGGCCATGTTACAACAGAGAAATTTAATGGCAAGAACTGAAAAAATTTATATTTATGGTGCTAGTGGTCATGGGCTTGTTTGTGAAGATGTGGCTAAAAATATGGGTTATAAAGAATGTATTTTTTTAGATGATTTTAAAGGAGTGAAATTTGAAAGCACCTTACCTAAATATGATTTTTTTATAGCCATAGGAAACAATGAAATTCGAAAAAAGATTTATCAAAAAATTTCAGAAAATGGCTTTAAAATTGTTAATCTTATCCATAAAAGTGCACTTATAAGTCCTAGTGCAGGTGTGGAGGAAAATGCAGGAATTTTAATCATGCCTTATGTAGTAGTTAATGCTAAAGCCAAAATAGAAAAAGGCGTGATTTTAAATACTTCAAGTGTGATTGAACATGAATGCGTGATAGGGGAATTTTCTCATGTGAGTGTAGGGGCTAAGTGTGCGGGCAATGTAAAAATCGGTAAAAATTGTTTTTTAGGGATTAATTCTTGTGTTTTGCCTAATTTAAGCTTAGCAGATGATAGTATTTTAGGTGGTGGAGCAACTTTGGTTAAAAGTCAAGATGAAAAAGGTGTTTTTGTGGGAGTGCCTGCAAAAAGAAAAATATGAAATGATTATAAAAAGATTTTTGTTTGATTCTTTGTAAATTTTTTTAGGTAAAATAGAGTCAATTTATAAAAATTTTGTTTTATACAAAGGATAAATCATGAGATTTTTTCTTTCTCCTCCGCATATGGGTGGCAATGAATTAAAATACATAGAAGAAGTTTTCAAAAGCAATTATATAGCACCTTTGGGTGAATTTGTAAATCGCTTTGAGCAAAGTGTAAAAGATTATAGCAAAAGTGAAAATGCCTTAGCTTTAAATTCAGCCACAGCGGCTTTGCATTTAGCTTTAAGGGTGACAGGGGTAAAACAAGATGATATCGTTTTAGCTTCTTCTTTTACTTTTATCGCTTCAGTAGCACCTATTTGTTATCTTAAAGCAAAGCCTGTATTTATAGATTGTGATGAAACTTATAATATTGATGTAGATTTGTTAAAACTCGCCATTAAAGAATGTGAAAAAAAACCAAAAGCATTGATTTTAACTCATCTTTATGGCAATGCTGCAAAAATGGATGAGATTGTTAAAATTTGCAAAGAAAATGAAATTGTTTTAATCGAAGATGCTGCCGAAGCTTTAGGAAGTTTTTATAAGAATAAAGCTTTAGGAACTTTTGGAGAATTTGGAGTTTATTCTTATAATGGTAATAAAATTATCACCACTTCAGGTGGAGGTATGCTTATAGGAAAAAATAAAGAAAAGATTGAAAAAGCAAGATTTTATAGCACTCAAGCAAGGGAAAATTGTTTGCATTATGAACATTTAGATTATGGTTATAATTACCGTTTAAGCAATGTTTTAGGAGCTATTGGCGTAGCACAAATAGAGGTTTTAGAACAAAGAGTGCTTAAAAAAAGAGAAATTTATGAGTGGTATAAAGAATTTTTAGGAGAGCATTTTAGCTTTTTAGATGAATTAGAAAATTCAAGAAGTAATCGCTGGTTAAGTACAGCTTTGATTGATTTTGATAAAAATGAACTTAATGCTTGTCAAAAAGATATAAATATCAGTCAAAAAAATATCGCTTTGCATCCAAAAATTTCAAAACTCATAGAAGATTTGAAAAATGAACAAATAGAAACAAGACCATTATGGAAAGCTATGCACACTCAAGAAGTATTTAAAGGAGCTAAGGCTTATCTTAATGGTAATAGTGAGCTATTTTTCCAAAAAGGAATTTGTTTGCCAAGTGGCACGGCGATGAGTAAAGATGATGTTTATCAAATTTCAAAACTGATCTTAAAGAGCATAAAGGCTTAAAATGATTTTTTATAAAAGCAAAAGATTAGCATTTTTTTTAACTTCAGATATTGTTTTAATTTTACTTAGCGTTTATCTGGCTTTTTCTTTGAGATTTAGTGGAGATATTCCGAGTATTTTTTATCATGGTATGATGATTTCTGCTATTATTTTGCTTGTTTTAAAACTTTCATTTTTGTTTGTTTTTAGAATTTATAAAGTAGCTTGGAGATTTTTTTCTCTCAATGAAGCAAGAAAAATTTTTATTGCTTTGCTTTTAGCTGAGTTTTGTTTTTTTCTTATTTTTTATTTTTTTAGTGATTTTTTTAATCCTTTTCCAAGAAGTGCTATTGTGATAGATTTTGTTCTTTCTTATATGTTTATAGGTACTTTAAGAATTAGCAAAAGAATGCTTGTGGATTTTAAACCTTCTAGAATGAAAGAAGAAGAAACTCCTTGTATTGTAGTAGGGGCAACTTCTAAGGCTTTGCATTTGTTAAAAGGTGCAAAAGAAGGTTCTTTAGGGCTTTTTCCTGTAGGCGTAGTTGATGCGAGAAAAGAGCTTATAGGGACTTATTGTGATAAATTTATTGTAGAAGAAAAAGAAAAAATAAAATCTTATGTAGAACAAGGGGTAAAAACTGCCATTATTGCTTTAAGACTTGAACAAGAAGAGCTTAAAAAACTTTTTGAAGAACTTGTAGCTTATGGTATTTGCGATGTAAAAATATTTTCTTTTACAAGAAACGAAGCAAGAGATATCAGTATAGAAGACTTGCTTGCTAGAAAACCAAAAGATTTAGATGATAGTGCTGTGGCGGCTTTTTTAAAAGATAAGGTAGTTTTGGTAAGTGGAGCAGGTGGAACTATAGGCAGTGAACTTTGTAAGCAATGTATTAAATTTGGTGCTAAGCATCTTATCATGGTTGATCATAGTGAGTATAATCTTTATAAGATCAATGATGATTTAAATTTATATAAAGAAAAAATTACTCCTATTTTACTGAGTATTTTAGATAAGCAAAGTTTAGATGAGGTATTAAAAACTTATAAACCCGAGCTTATTTTACATGCAGCCGCTTATAAACATGTGCCTCTTTGCGAACAAAATCCACATTCAGCAGTAATTAATAATATTTTAGGAACTAAAATTTTATGCGATAGTGCTAAAGAAAACAAAGTAGCTAAATTTGTGATGATAAGTACAGATAAAGCAGTGCGACCAACAAATATTATGGGTTGCACTAAGAGAGTTTGCGAGCTTTATACTTTAAGTATGAGTGATGAAAATTTTGAAGTTGCTTGTGTGCGTTTTGGTAATGTTTTAGGTTCTAGTGGTAGTGTGATACCGAAATTTAAAGCACAAATTGCCAATAATGAGCCTTTAACTTTAACGCACCCTGATATAGTGCGTTATTTTATGCTTGTGGCTGAGGCAGTGCAACTTGTTTTACAAGCTGGAGCTATTGCAAAAGGGGGAGAACTTTTTGTTTTGGATATGGGTAAGCCTGTAAAAATCATAGATTTAGCTAAAAAAATGCTTTTACTTTCTAATCGTAATGATTTAGAAATTAAAATCACAGGCTTAAGAAAAGGCGAGAAGCTTTATGAAGAGCTTTTGATTGATGAAAATGATGCTAAAACGCAATATGAGAGTATTTTTGTAGCAAAGAATGAAAAGGTTGATCTTGATTGGCTTAATAAAGAGATAGACAATTTACAAATATGTGAAGATATTTCAGAGACTTTATTAAAGATTGTGCCTGAATTTAAACACAATAAAGAAGGTGTATAATGTATATAAAAGATATACAAAGATTTGAAGATAATCGCTATCGTGCTAGAGCTTATATGAGTTATATTTTAACAAGAAATTTACCTAATAAACTTCCTGATATTCACCTTGAAACGATTAAAACAGCTTTGGATAAAATAGCTCATGAAGTTGTTGTTTTTGATGCTTTGTATATTTTAGATATTTCAGGCATGCAAATAGAAAATGCGATTTCCTTAAATAAGGCTCATGAAATAGGGCAGGGTGAGGATAGAAGTACTCGTTCTTATTTTTATAGAGCTGTAAAATTAAGACGATGCGTTTTAAGTGATCCTTATCCTTCGGTTTTAAACAACGAACTTTGCGTGACAGCTTCTATGCCAATTTACGATGATAAAAATAACTTGCTTTTTGTTGTTTGTATCGATATCAAGCTTGAAGATATTTTAAGGATTATTCAAGCAGGAAAATTTGAGTTTGTTTTTACTCAATTTAGTCGTTTGGTATATTTTTGTTTCGCACTGGTTTTATTTGTGATTACTTGCTTTTTATTTCAAAAAGGTTTTTTTAGTCTTTTTGATAATCAAGCTATAGGTATAGAACATATGTTTGAAAGTACTATTGCTATAACTTTAGCTTTAGCTATTTTCGATTTGGCAAAAACTTTGATCGAACAAGAAGTATTAGGAAAAACAAAAAAAGAAGAAGGCGGAATTCAAAAAACTATGGTGAGATTTTTAGGTTCTATTATCATTGCTTTGGCTATAGAAGCTTTGATGTTGGTATTTAAACTTGCTATTGGTGATTTTTCTCAGATGATTTATGCGATTTATCTTATCGGTGGAGTGAGCTTGCTTCTTTTAGGTTTAAGTGTATATTTATTTACGGTTAAGTATAAAAATAATAATATTTGAGTAAAATTTTAAATAAAAGATGATATAATGCTATTTTTTAAAATTTTTTAGCTTGATTAATAAGGCTAAAAAGGGTAAAATAAAACTATAAAAACTTTGAAAGGACGAAATTGTGAAATTGTTAGTTGTTGATGACAG
Source organism: Campylobacter sp. BCW_4332 (assembly GCF_001763175.1). Classification (NCBI taxonomy): domain Bacteria; kingdom Pseudomonadati; phylum Campylobacterota; class Epsilonproteobacteria; order Campylobacterales; family Campylobacteraceae; genus Campylobacter; species Campylobacter sp. BCW_4332. Next base: position 47,778 of record NZ_MJYF01000037.1, read on the forward strand.
TTCTACTATGAGAAGGATTATTAAAAATACCCTAACAAGACTTGGACACGATGATGTTTTAGAAGCTGAGCATGGCGTTGAAGCTTGGGATTTATTAACTAAAAATGAAGATGTAAAAGTTTTAATTACAGATTGGAATATGCCAGAAATGAATGGCTTGGAGTTGGTAAAAAAAGTAAGAGCAGAGAAAAAATATGAAGATATGCCTATTATCATGGTTACAACTGAGGGCGGAAAAGCTGAAGTGATTACTGCTTTAAAAGCTGGCGTAAATAACTATATTGTAAAACCTTTTACTCCACAAGTTTTAAAAGAAAAACTTGAAGATGTTTTAGGAATAGGAAGTGGAGAAGGTGCAGCTGAGTAAAGGCTGATTTTTAAAATTCTAAATGCAAAAAAAATATTACGAATTGTTCTTTATCGTAGAAGAGCAGTATAAAAATTTATTTCTTGATTTTGCTTTTGATTTAGGTATAGAAGCTATAGAAGAGAAAGATAATGGTGTTTATATTAGATCCCATGAGAGTTTAGAAGAGCTTTCATGGGCACTTGAAATATTTGCTCAAAAACTTACAACTACTTTCAATTTAAACCATAAAATTATTTCTAATTTAAGTCTTGTAGAGAAAGAAAACAAGGACTGGATACAAGAATATAAAAACGGCATAAAACCTATTTTGGTGGATAATGTTTATATCCATACCACTTGGCAAGAAGAAAAAAAGAATTATATAAATATAAAGATTAATCCAGCCTTAGCCTTTGGCTCAGGACATCATGAAAGCACATATTCTTGTGTAAAATTTTTACAAAAATTTTCTAAAAGTAAATTAAGAGCCTTAGATCTTGGTTGCGGTAGTGGAATTTTAGGTATTATCATGGCAAAGTTTGGTTGTAATGTTGAAATTTGTGATACTGATGAGTTGGCTATCGATAGTTCTTTGGAAAATGCAAGATTAAATGATGTCGATTTTCATAAGACTTGGTGTGGATCTATAGATAAAGCAAATGGTTTATATAACCTAATTGTTGCAAATATCATTGCAGATGTGATTTTAATTTTAGAAAAAGATATTAAAAACCATTTAGAAGATAATGCTATACTTATTTTGTCAGGAATTTTAGATAAATATTCAACAAGAATTAAAGAAAAATTTCAAGATTTAGAACTCATTGATGAAATGCAAATCAATGAGTGGTGTAGTTTTGTATATAAAAACAATAAAAAGGATAAGTAATGAATAATAATACCCCAAATAATAAGGGTAATCCGCAGGGTAATAATTTTTTTAACAAAAATCCCATTTTTATTTTTGCGATTTTTGCAATTGTAATGATAATTATTTTTAAGGGATTTTTTGATGGCAATGGTTCTTTTGGTGGGGCATTGAATGGTAATGAAGTAAATAAAAATGTCCCTTATTCTGAGTTAAAAAAGCTTATTGAAAATGGACAAATCAATCAAGTTAGTATAGGACAAACAACAATCAAAGCAATTTCAAGCTCTCACAATACTGTTTATACAGCAAAAAAAGTTAACGATCCTGAGCTTGTGAGTTTACTAGATAGTAAAAATATCGCTTATGGTGCGTATTCTGAAACAAATTGGTTTACGGATATACTTTTTTCATGGGTTTTGCCAGTATTTATTTTCTTTGGTATTTGGATGTTTTTGGCAAGTCGTATGCAAAAAAATATGGGAAGTTCTATATTGGGCATAGGAAGCTCTAAGAAGCTTGTAAATTCAGAAAAACCTAAAGTAAAATTTAGCGATGTGGCTGGTGTTGAAGAAGCTAAAGAAGAAGTAAAAGAAATTGTAGATTTTTTAAAGTATCCTGAAAGATATATTAAATTGGGAGCGAAAATTCCAAAAGGGCTTTTGCTTGTTGGGCCTCCAGGTACAGGAAAAACCTTGCTTGCAAAAGCAGTTGCAGGTGAAGCTGATGTGCCGTTTTTTAGTGTTTCAGGCTCGTCTTTTATAGAAATGTTTGTGGGTGTAGGTGCTTCTCGTGTGAGAGATTTGTTTGAAAATGCAAAAAAAGAAGCTCCTGCTATTGTTTTCATAGATGAAATAGATGCTATTGGTAAAAGTCGTGCGGCAAGTGGCATGATGGGTGGAAACGATGAAAGAGAACAAACTTTAAATCAGCTTTTGGCTGAAATGGATGGCTTTGGGACAGAAAGTTCCCCAGTCATTGTTTTAGCAGCAACAAATCGCCCAGAAGTTTTAGATGCAGCACTTTTAAGACCAGGAAGGTTTGATAGACAAGTTTTGGTTGATAAACCTGATTTTAAAGGTAGGTGTGATATTTTAAAAGTGCACATGAAAGATGTAAAAATCTCCCCAAAAGTTAAGGTAGAAGACATAGCACGCTTAACCGCAGGACTTGCAGGAGCTGATCTTGCAAATATTATTAATGAAGCGGCACTTTTAGCGGGTAGGGATTCTAAAAAATATGTAGAACAAAATGATTTAGTTGAAGCTGTTGAAAGAGCTATAGCAGGACTTGAGAAGAAATCACGTCGTATTAATGAAAAAGAAAAGAAAATTGTTACTTATCATGAATGTGGTCATGCTTTAATCGCTGAAACTACCAAAGGTGCAAAACGTGTAAGTAAGGTTTCTGTGATTCCGCGTGGTCTTGCGGCTTTAGGTTATACTTTAAATACTCCTGAGGAAAATAAATTTTTAATGCAAAAACATGAGCTTATAGCTGAAGTAGATGTACTTTTGGGTGGTCGTGCAGCTGAAGAAGTGTTTATAGGTGAAATTTCAACGGGTGCAAGTAATGATTTAGAAAGAGCAACCGATATCATAAAAGCTATGATTTCTATGTATGGTATGAGTGAAATTGCAGGACTTATGGTGCTTGAAAAACAAAGAAATACTTTCTTAAGTGGTGGACAAACCATAAAAGATTATTCTGAAAAGATGGCAGAATCTTTAGATGATTATGTAAAGAAAACCTTAGATGAACGCTATAAAGATGTTAAAGATACTTTAAATACTTATAAAGGAGCGATTGAGACTATGGTAGCAGCCCTTTATGAAGAAGAGACTATTGAAGGCGCTAAAGTGCGTGAGATTATTAAAGAGTTTGAGGAACAAAATAGTCTACCAACTCGTTTGCAAGAGCTCGAAGAAGTTAAAATTGAAGTTAAAGTAGAAGAATGAAAGATTTTATTGCAAAAGATGGATATTTAAGTCTTATTATTTTAAGCTTGATTTTTATTTTTGTGTGGATTTTTTATTCTTTTTCCATCCTACTATTAGCATTAATTGTAATTTGTATTTTTCTTTTTAGAGCACCCAAAAGAGAACTTGTTTGTAGTGATGAAAAAGCTATTTTTGCACCTATAGATGGCAGGGTTACTAAAATAGAAAATATTCATCATAAAGATTTAGGTGAATGTGTTGAAATTACTATTAAAAATGCTCTTTATGATGCTGGGAATTTTAATACACCTTTTGCAATGTCTATAATAGATATTCGTTTACGACACGGGCTTTTTTTGTGCAGTGAATTAAAATCTGCAAAAATGATGAATGAAAGAGCTTTTATTTTGGCAAAAGTTAAAGAGAATAAAACGATAGCTTTGCGAATTTATGCAGGTTCTTTTGATAGAAAATTAAAGCTCGATAATATTTCTCATGATTTAAAAGCAGGAGATAGAATGGGTTTTTTAATTAATGGCTCTATAAGTTTACTTTTACCAAAAGATACTAGAATTCATATAGGCTTAAATGATGAAATTAAAGCAGGTTCATTGTTAGGCTATTTTGCGTAAGGAAAAATAATGAATAACAGACCGCAATTAATCTATATTTTACCCAATCTTTTTACAGCTGCTTCAGCTTTTTTAGGGGTTATTTCTATTATAGCTTCAATACATGGAAATTATTATACAGCTTTGATTTATATTATTTTATCTTTGATTTGCGATGGGCTTGATGGCCGTGTTGCAAGACTTACAAATTCTACTTCAAAATTTGGAGTAGAATTTGATTCTTTAGCTGATCTAGTAGCTTTTGGAGTTGCTCCAGCGGTTCTTTTTTATATGGCTATAGGTTATGATTTTGGAAAACTTGGATCTTTGATTACGGCTTTTTTTGTGGTTTTTGGAGCCATTCGTTTGGCGAGATTTAATGTTACCACAGGCACTTATGAACCTTCTGTTTTTATAGGTCTTCCTATACCTACTGCAGCAGTTGTGAGTGCTATATGGACTTATGCGTTTATCAGTTATGATTTTTTAAAGCCTTATGGTGTAGTTTTTTTGGTGCTTCAAGCAATTTTGGGGCTTTTAATGGTAAGTAATATACGCTATCCCAGCTTTAAAAAGCTTGATTTTAATCGTTCTAGCGTTTTAAAAGTTTTAATTATATTAATTATAATATTTTCATTTTTATATCTTTATCCCCTTGAAAGTTTAGTAATTTTAGCAAGCTTGTATGTGCTTTATGGAATTATTCGGGTTTTATATACCATTATTGTTTCAAAATTTAAGATAAGAAATCAAGAGTAAAATTTTTCAATGACTTCGCATTCTTCTTGAGTGAAACCAGCTTTGATTCTTGCCTGAATGTTAAGTTTTTTTCCTGCAAGAGAGAATTGTTTAAATGTTTTGCAAAGCTCGATAAAATCATACTTGTTTTGATTTGAAAATTTCCACCAAGTATCTCCTTTTTTAACGTGTTTTATTTCATCATTAAGTATAATTTCAAGATATTCCATTAAAAGATTTTTAATGGAGTGATTGGAGCTTTCAAGTTTTTGAACAACAAATGGGTTGACATCAAGCCCTTTAGCTTCTAAACCTCTATGAACTACTCCCATTCTAAAGCTTAAAGAGTCTTTCGTAGCTTCTAGAGCAGATTCTAAATTATCATGCACTGGAAAATCTCCATATTTGTAACCAAGTTCTTCAAGTACTGAATTTAAAAGTTTGAAATGTTTAATTTCCTCATCTGCTACCTCCAGCCAATCGTAATAAAATTGCAAAGGTAGATTTTTAAAGCGATAACTCGCATCTAAAGCCAGGTTAATTGCATTAAATTCTATATGAGCGACTGAATGAATTATTTTAGCAAGCGCATGAGTTGAATTGACAAATTTAGGTCTTCTTATACGCGTAGGATGAAGTAAGGTAATTTGTTGTGATGTATTTTTTTTGAAAATGCTTTGATTCTCGTGATTAAAAATAAATTTGTGGCTTTTAAAGTCTTCATAAAAATTTTGAAAAGAGTGAAATTTTATATTTGTATTTTTTTCATATAAAATATTTTGAAGCTCTTGAAAAAATTCTTTTTGCATTTAAAACTTTCTTGAAAATTATAAAAATTTATCATTTAAAATTGAAATTTTAATTATATAATATAAAAATTATTTTACAAGGGTAGATCATGAAAGAATTAAATGAAGAAGAAAAAAAAGTAATTTTAAATAAAGGAACAGAAGCTCCTTTTAGTGGGAAATATAATGATTTTTATGAAAAAGGAATTTATCAATGCAAGCAATGTGGAGCTTCACTTTATAAATCCGAAGATAAATTTAAATCAGGTTGTGGATGGCCTAGCTTTGATGATGAAATAAGAGGGGCTATTAAAAGAATTCCTGATAAAGATGGGATTAGAACCGAGATTGTGTGTGCAAACTGCAATGGACATTTAGGTCATGTTTTTGAAGGAGAAGGGTTTTCTGCTAAAAATGTAAGACATTGTGTAAATTCTATTTCTTTGGAATTTGTAAAAACTAAGGATTGATAGTGTTTTCTAGTATGGGTTCTGAGCTTTATTTGATATTTTTTGCTGCAATTACTTTACTTGCCATCTTAAATCCTTTTGGTAATTTAACTCAATTTTTGGCTATGAGTGATGGATTGCCTTTAATGCTTCGAAAAAAACTTTTTAGAACTATTCTCTATACAGCTTTTACTATAGTTTTGGTATTTTTACTATCAGGACCTTTATTTATGAACTATATTTTTAGAGTTTCATTAGATGATTTAAGGGTTTCTGGTGGCTTAGTCCTTATTATAATGGCTATTAAAAATTTACTTTTTTCAACAAAAATTGCAACTAAGGATTTTAGTTCTTATCAGGATATAGATGATAAGGAAATTTTAAGACAGAGTTTAATACCTATGGCATTTCCTATGCTTGTTGGGCCTGGAACTTTAGCTAGTATTATCGTTATAGCCGAAGATGGTGGGCTTGATGTTGCTCTTGGCGGAGTAATGATAGCTTTTATTTTTATGTTTATACTTTTTCATTTTGCAGCTACTATAGAAAAAATAGTTGGAAAATTGATTTTACATGTTTTTTCTCGTATAGCACAAGTATTTATTGCTGCTATGGGGTTTAAGATGATTATTGTAGGTTTAAAAGATATATTTAACTTATAAATTAATATAATTTTAAGTAAATAATACTATATAAATATGATATAATTTTAAAATAATTTATTATTAAAAAGGTGAGTTTTATGTTTGGTGCTAAGAAAAACAATACTGAAATAATTGAACAACTTGAAAAAAAGTGTAATGGTTTAGGAGATATTTTAAGATCTATTGGGAATACCATGGCGGTAATTGAATTTACCACCGATGGCGTTATTTTAGAGGCAAATCAAAATTTTTTAACAACTATGAAATACTCCCTTTCAGAGATCAAGGGCAAGCATCATAGTATGTTTTGTTTGCCTGAAGTTGTTAATTCTTCAGCATATAGTGATTTTTGGAAAGATTTAAGAGATGGAAAAGCTAGAAGTGGTCTTTTTAGACGTATAGCTAAGGGAGGGATAGATGTTTATTTAGAAGCAAATTATCTTCCAATTAGTGATAATAATGGTCATGTTTATAAAATTATTAAATTTGCCAATGATATAACTCAAAGACATTATGAAATGCTTGATCTTAGAAATACTATTGCTGCTGCTAATCGTTCTATGGCTATTATTGAATTTAAACCTGATGGGACTATTATTACGGCTAATGAAAATTTTTTAAGAACTATGGATTTTAATATTGATGAGATTAAAGGAAAGCATCATAGTATGTTCTGTGATTCTAATTATAGACACTCTAAGGACTATGTTCAATTTTGGGAAGATTTAAGAGAGGGCAAATTTCAATCAGGTAAATATATAAGATACGGAAGAAATAATAAAAAAGTATACCTTGAAGCAAGTTATAATCCGGTTAAAAATGATGATGGGAAAATTTACAAGGTTATTAAATTTGCTACAGATATAAGCGAACAAGTTAAAAAAGATCAAGAAAAACTTCGCCTCATAAGCGAACTTGCAGAAAAAAATGATAATCTTACTCAAGATGGAGATCGTGTAATTGAAAACACTGTTTCAAATGTTCAGAATATTGCTGATATGATGTCTCAAAGTTCAAATCTTGTTTCTTCATTAAATCAACAATCAGATGAAATTAAATCTATTATTCAGACTATTAGTGATATTGCTGATCAGACTAATCTGCTTGCTTTAAATGCTGCTATTGAGGCAGCGCGTGCTGGTGAACATGGTAGAGGTTTTGCTGTTGTTGCTGATGAAGTAAGAAATTTAGCTGAAAGAACAGGGCATTCAGTTAATGAAATTACCACTACGATTAATTCTATTCGTAATGTTACATCACAAGTGGTTGAGAGTATTAAAAGCGGTTTAGAGGATGTTAATCAGAGTGTTGAACTTGCAAAAGAAGCAAGAGAATGTATGGAGAAAATTCGTGAAAGCTCTGCTGAAGTTGCTAAAGCAATGTCATAAGCGTGATTTTCACGCTTATTTTTTAAGTAATTAAATCTTTAAAATTTTTAAAACCACTTTCTTGATTGCATTTTTCTTTTAAAATATTTAAAAATTCTTTCCTAGAAATATTATGAGCACCCATAAATTCTAAATGTTGGTTATAAACTTGACAATCTATGATAAAATCATAAGGTTTTAATAAATCACAAAGTTTAATCATGGCAACTTTAGATGCATTTTTTTTAATGCTTACCATGCTTTCACCAAAGAAAACCTTGCCTAAAATTAAACCATAAATTCCACCTATAAGTTCATTATTTTCATAAAGTTCAAGGCTATGCGCATAGCCTTGGGTAAATAACTTATAATAAGTGGTAATAAATTCATCATCTATCCAGCTTTGAGAGCGTGTATCGCGACATAATGTAATTAATTTTAAAAAATCATAATCAAGTTTAATTTGATAGAGATTAATAAATTTTTTCATATTTTTTTGGATGTGAATTTGATTTGGAATTAAAATGCATCTAGGGTCTGGACACCACCAAGTTACAGGTTTACTTGTCCATGGGAATAGACCAAAAGTATAAGCTTTTACAATAAAATCAGCTTCTAAATTTTGACTTAAAAATACAGGGGCATTTTTAGGTGCATTGAGTAATTTAGAATATAAATTCGAGCTTTCCATTTTTACCAAGTTTGATTTTAGCTATACCGCCTTTTTTAAGCTTTCCGAATAAAATTTCATCACTGATTTTTTCTCCTATCTCCTCAGAAATTATGCGTTTTAAAAGCCTTACTCCAAATTCTTTATTATAGGCTTTTTTAGCTAAATAAATTTTAGCTTTATCATCCACTGATAATTTTATATTATTTAAATTTTTAGAAATTTCATCAAGTTCTTTTTCGATAATTTTAACAAGTATAGCATTGTTTAAATCATTAAAATGTAAAATTTTATCAATGCGATTAATAAATTCTGGAGCAAAAAAATCTTTGATAGCACGATTACTTTTTTCTTCATTTTTACTTAAAAAACCAAGCTCATTGCTTTCTTTAAGTCCTAGATTGGATGTCATAATAATGATTGTATTTTTAAAATCTACTTTAAGACCGCTATTGTCGGTGAGTTCAGCATTGTCAAAAATCTGTAAAAAGGTATTACTTAAATCAGGATGAGCCTTTTCTATTTCGTCAAAAAGAACAAGACTGAAAGGATTTTTGCGGATAGCATTGCTTAAAAGTCCACCCTCTTCAAAACCTATATATCCAGCTGGAGATCCTATTAGTTTACTTATAGCATGTTTTTCTGCATATTCACTCATATCAAAGCGTTCTAAATTTAAACCTAAAAATTCAGCTAAAGCTTTGCAAAGTTCTGTTTTTCCAACTCCACTTGATCCAGTAAACAAAAACACTCCGCGTGGTGTATTGGAATTTTTAAATCCTGCGAAACTTTGCTTAAGTGATGAAACAAGGCTATCTATAACTTCATCTTGGCCAAAAATTTTTGCTTTTAAATTTGCTTTTAAATTCATTAAAGCTTTATTTTGATCGAATTCAAACATTTTGTGATGGTGGGTCATTTTTGCTAAAACATTTTCTAAATCTTTTAAATTGGCATTTTTTTTAGCTTTTGGATTTAAAGCAAAAGAAGCACCAAGTTCATCGACCAGATCTATAGCACAATCAGGTAAAAATTTATCATTAAAAAATTTTTTACCCCAAATTACAGCATATTGAAGAATTTCATCGTTTAATTTTATATGATGAAATTCTTCATATTTGTTTTTTAATCCTTTCAGAATTTGCAAGCTTTCTTCTTGGCTTGGTTCATCTACATTTATTTTAGCAAAACGGCGACTTAGGGGTTTATTTTTATCAAAAGTATTTTTATATTCCATAAAAGTTGTTGCACCTATGCATTTTAAAGTTCCATTGCTTAGAGCTGGTTTTAAAAGATTGGAAAAATCAGTATGAGATTCTCCTGTACTTCCAGCTCCTACTATAGTGTGAATTTCATCAATAAATAAAATAGCATTAGGTATTTTCTCAAGTTCATTTAAAATTTCTTTAATTCTTTTCTCAAAATCTCCACGGTATTTTGTTCCCGCAAGTATACTAGCCATATCAAGACTAAAAATTTTTGCATTTTGTAAGTTTTTAGGCACCTTTTTTTCCGCAATAGCCAATGCTAATCCTTCTACAATGGCCGTTTTGCCAACTCCTGCTTCTCCTACTAAAATAGGATTATTTTTCTTGCGACGTGAAAGAATTTGCATCATTCTTTCAAGTTCAAATTTTCTTCCTATTAAAGGATCAATCTTGCCATTTTGAGCTAAAAGTGTTAAATCACTTGTGTGGTTGCTTAAATTTTGTATATTTTCATGATTTTGAAGTTCTTGAATTTTGTTAAGATTTATGTTGTGTTTTTTTAAGAGATAGCTAGAATAACTTCTTGAATCGTGTATGAGCTTTTCTAAAAAATCTATAATTTTAATTTCATTATTTTTATTTTTAGATGAAAGTAAGATTTCATCTAAAACAACAGATATTGTAGGTTCTATTTCTTGTTTAATAACTTGATTGTTTTGAGAAATGTAATTTTTTAATTCAGTTTCTAGAAGTTCAAGATCTCCATCTGAAAATTCTTCAAATATATCCTTAAAATCAGTGCTTAGTTTTAGTAATGCAAACAGCACATGCTCACAGGTGACAAATTCATGGTGGTTTATTAAGCTTAGATTTTTGGCATTATCAAGATATTTTTGTAAATTTTCTTGGTATTTCATTCTTCTTCTACCTTTGCTTGTAGCGGAAAATTAGCAAGTTTAGCCGCATCTATAACTTTTTTTTGTTTTGAAAGAGCTATTTCTTGAGTGTAAATGCCACAAATTCCAGAACCATTGTGATGAATTTCTAACATTGTTTGACTTGCTTTTTCAAGGTTTTGATGAAAAATATTCATCAAAATTTCTATGACAAAATCCATGGTTGTTACATCATCATTTAAGAGTATAACTTTATACATTTTTGGTTCACTAAGTTTTGTCTGCTCTAGAGTCTGGGTTTTTGGCATTATTTTCCTTTGTAGATTTTATTTAAATCTTCTTGCATGAGTTCTGTTGGAATTTTGCCAAGATAAAAATTTGTTGGAGCATTATTATTCCAGTAATCGCTTATTTTTTGATAAATTCCATTTTTTAAAACAACTTTAAAAGGAAGTTGCTCCATATTTTGATAGTCTATATCTTTTAAAATTTGAGCAATAATACGATCATTAGAACCACCATTGCTTAGAAAATAGTAAGCACCATAATCATCCGCGAATTTTTTAACTGTTTCATCGCTAACATCTTCAAAATGTGTAAGTCCTATAATGATAAATTTGCTAGAATTATTTTTCCAAAGTTTGCTAAGATCTAAAGCTTCTTCTTTGCATGGGGTGCAAAAAGTACCAAAAAAATCAAACATTAGAACTTTTCCTTCCTCTCCTTCTACCACAAAACCTTTATCTGTTCTTATTAAAGTTTTGCTTCCACCATTTACACTATTTAATACTATTTTATCTCCTTTGTGATACTCTTCAAACATAAAATCATTTTGAATTTCTTCTTCTTTGGAGCAAGCATTAAGAAAAAATGCTAAACTTATTAAAAATAGGGTTAAAATTTTTTTCATTTAATTTCCTTTATTTATAATTTTTCATAGCAGCTCTAGCTTCTAAATCGGCTTGCTTTTTCTTTAAAGTTTCACGCTTGTCGTGCAAATTTTTCCCTTTAGCTAAAGCAAGAGTGGCTTTTACTTTATTTTTTGTGTTAAAATAAAGATCTAATGCAACGATAGTATATCCTTCTATACTTACTTTACCTAATAATTTATCAATTTGCTTTCTATGTATTAAAAGCTTTCTAGCGCCTCTTTCTTCGTGTTTATAGAAAGAATGTGTAGTATGAAGCAATGAAATATGAGAATTAAGTAAAAAAATCTCATTTTTTATAATGCGAACAAAAGAGTCTTTAAGATTTGCTCTTCCTGCCCTTAAGGCTACAACTTCACTTCCCTTAAGGACAATTCCGGCTTCAAAGCGTTCTATAATGCTATAATCAAATAAAGCTTTTTTATTTCTTGCAATAATTTTCATCAATCAACCTTAAAAACACTACTACCGCTACCGCTTAGAAAAAAATCTTCTTGTAAGTAAGACTTCATTTTAGGATATAAAGTTGCACAAGAAGTAAATAAATCATTTAATTCTTTGTTTTTAAAATTTTGTAACAACTCTTTTGTGCTGAGTTTTTTGTAGATTTGCGCTTGATTATTGTTTTTTTGAAAGTCAAATATTCCTCTATCAAATTCATCATAAACAGCTTTAGTTTGGCAAGATATTTGTGGAAAAGTCCATTTTAAATTAGGTATGTCATCTTCAAATTCTTTTATAATTTCACCACAGCCACTTACATCAGCAGAGTGAAAGCCACTTAAAAAAAAGGCAATATCACTTCCTAGTTGCATGCTTAAATTTATAAGTTCTTGTAGGTTTAATTTTAAATTTAGGGTTTCATTCATTAGCAGTAAAAAACTCGCACAATCGCTACTTCCACCGCCAAGTCCAGCACATACTGGGATATTTTTTGTGAGTTTTAGGCTTTTTTTGCTAAATAATTCTTTTAATTCATTATTATATCTTTTAGAAAGTAGTAAATAAGCCTTTTGAATAATATTATTTTCGCATTTAAAATTACTAATGATTTCAAATTCTTTTTTAGAATCTGATTCTTTATCAACAAGCTCAAGCTCATCAAAAAGATCTTTTAAAAGTATAAATCGTGATTCTAAAAGATGATATTTTCTTGAGTCAAAACCGGTAAGTTTTAAAAAAATATTTGCTTTAGCGTAAGCTTTCATTTGATTAGTTTTTTGCTTAAGTCATCAAGTTTAATATCATTCTGAACAACAGAATGCAAATTTTCATCCTTTACTTGTTGAACAAGTTCTTTTCTAAGTATCATAAGGGATTTTGGAGCTTCTATGCCTATTTTGGCATATCCTTTCCCTGTTTGAACGACTTTGATTTCTATACCTTCTCCGATAATTATACTTTCATTTTCTTTTCTTGATAATATTAACATTTTTCAACCTTATTCAGAAGATATTTTACTGTATTTTCTTTAATATTAATTATGCTAAAATATTTTTCTGTTTCAATATAATAATCTCCTTCATCATGAAATTCTAATTCTTCGACAAAAATTTTAGCACCATTTTCGAGTTTATTTAAATCCTTGATAAAATTTGGCTTTAGGTTAATGTATTTTAACACATTTAAGCTTTTCTCATTATTATAAACAAATTTGCCTTCTTTAATGCGCTCTAAAGAGCTTAAAGTCGCATTAATACCTAGTTTTCTAGCAAAAAGTTCACAATAAGATCTTATATAAGCACCTTCACTGACTGTGATTTCGATATTTAAAAAAGGATGATTATAGCTTAAAATCTTGCAATCAAATACTTCCATTTGACAAGGTTTTAAATTTACTTCTATACCTTTTTTTGCAAGTTCATAGGCGCGAGTTCCATTGATTCTTTTGGCGCTAAATTGCGGTGGTGTATAGGAGATAATTCCTTGCATTTGATCAATGATTTGTTTTAAATTTGTAAGATCAAATTCTTTTATATTTTTAATTTCTTTTATATTTTGATCATCAAGACTTAAGGAGTAAACTCCAAGCCATAAAGTAGCTTTATAGGTTTTTGGAGTTTTTTTTAAAAAACGGAAAAGTTTTGTGTATTGTCCAAATGCAACGATTAAAACCCCTTTGGCGAAAGGATCAAGAGTGCCAGAATATCCTGCTTTTTTATTTTTATATTTTTTCTTTAAAGTGCTTAAAAAGGCGTTAGAGCTCAAACCCCTTGGTTTAAAGGCTGCAAAGATCTTGTTCATACTGCTTTTTCCACAAAGCTTGCCATGATTACACGCATTATGCCACTAAAATTAATATTAAGCTTTTCCTCTTTTCCGCTTTTATTAACTTCAACAACCCTGCCAATGCCAAAAATTTTATGTTTAACTAGATCTCCTTTGCAAAAACTAGTTTTTTGTATATTTTGATTTTTTGATTTTTCATTGATTAATTTACTTTCTTCTAAGAAGCGGCTAGGATTGATGTTTGCTCTTGAACCATGATAAAAACGAGAATTTGCAACACTTATTGTGAGAAATTTCTTGGCGCGAGTGATGGCAACATAAGCAAGACGGCGTTCTTCTTCGAGATTTTCTTCGCTATTTAAAGGAAAAAATCCTTCATCAAAGCCTATTATAAAAACATAATCAAATTCCAAACCTTTGCTAGCATGAATACTCATCAAGCAAACACATTCTTCATCTAAATTATCTTGATCACTTAATAAAGAAATTTCACTAAGTAGATCTTCTAAAGAAGCTTCGGGATCTTCTTTGAGTTTTTCTCTTAGATTAGCATAAAACTCATCAAGATTTCTGATTCTTTCATCTCCATCATCTTGCTCTGAAAAATAATCTTTGATTTTAAATAATTCTTCTATATTGTCAAAAACTTTTTTTGCATTATCGTAGCTTTTTAGAGTGTGAATATTTTGTATAAAAATATTTGCTTCATTTTGTGCTTTTTTTGTTGTTAAAATTCCTACACCGCCATCGCTTTCACATAAGGCATCAAAAAGTGAAATTTGACGTTTTTTTGCATATTCTTCTAAATTTTTTAAGGCTTTTTCTCCTATGGATCTTTTAGGGCGATTAATAATACGCCTAAATGACAAATCATCGTTTGGATTTAAGATAAGTCTAAGATACGAGATTAAATCTTTTATTTCTAATCTCTCATAAAAACGCATACCGCTAAGCAGTTTATAAGAAATTTTTTCCTTCATAAATGCTTCTTCTATTGCTCTTGATAGTGCATTAACTCGAAATAAAACGGCGATCTCTTTAGCTTCTACTCCGGAATTTAGCAATTTTTTTACTTCTTGAGCGATATATAAACCTTCATCTTTTTCGTTTTCGTTTTTTAATATTTTAATATTTTCCCCAGTATCTTTAGTGCAGATTAAAGTTTTTCCAAGTCGTTGCTCATTGTGAGATATGAGATTATTTGCTGCTTGTAAAATAGTCCCTACTGAACGATAGTTTTGTTCAAGTTTTACAAGTTTAACATTTTTAAAATCGTTTTGAAAATTTAAAATATTTTCAATTTTTGCTCCACGCCAACTATAAATACTTTGATCATCATCGCCAACAACTGTGATATTTTCATGCATACAACATAGATTTTTTAGAATTTTATATTGCAAGGTATTAGTATCTTGATACTCATCAACTGTAATGTAATTATAAAGTAAGCTTTGTTCTTTGGCAAAATTTATATCATTTTCTAAAATGAGATTGCTTAGCAATAAAAGATCATCAAAATCTACAAAATTTTGCTTTAATAAGTATTCTTCATAAGCACGGTAATAGTTGGCAAATTTGTATTCATTTTGATATTTTTCAAAATTATGTTCTTTTAGTAAATTTAAATCTTCAAAGACATTGCTTACTCTTTTGCCTTCATTTTTGCAATAAGATATGTATTTGATAATATTATAGACATTATCTTTGTTTTTATCATGGATTAAGTCTTTAATTATTTTTTTTGTATCATCTGTATCGATAACAATAAAACTATTTTTACGCTCCAATCTTTCAAAATGGAGTTTTAAAAATAAAAGTCCAAATTTATGAAAGGTGCAAAGCAAAGGATTGTGATTGCCTTGTAGAAAATTTAATGCTCTATGACGCATAACACTAGCTGCTTTATTTGTAAAAGTAAGAGTAAGAGTGTTATGCGAGGGGATGCCTACTTCACCGATAAGATAAGCAAGACGAGTGGTGATAGTTTTGGTTTTTCCACTACCTGCACCCGCTAGGATAAGCATAGCTCCATCAATGTGACTTACCGCTTGTTTTTGACTATCATTTAAATCTTCAAATAGATTCATTTTTTGAAAATATCTTTATTTTTTGGATTATTTAAAAATATATTTTTAGATTTTTGTAAATTTTTACTATCTTCGCGTTTATAAAGGCTAAAATTAACAAATAAAATGCTATTTTCTATTTGAATTTGCGTGATAGCTCCTAAATCAACCTTTACAAAACTATCAAAATCATCATTTCCAAAACCTGCGTGAAATTGAATGAAATCTTTATTTAGTTGTATGGATTCAAAGGTGTATCCTCCAAGAGCAAAAAGAGCATAAGGATTTTGTTTAACATCAAGCTCTTTGGGAAGTTCAGGGTTAAAATCTATGAAATTTGTATTTGCAACTATGGAAAATTCTATATTTTCTTCTATAAGGTGTGAAATAACTTCATAGCAATGCTTTTGCATGGTATAGATAAAATTTTCATTTTTTAAGATTGTTTCTAGCATGATTGTAACTCCATAAATTCATTGATGAGTTTTTGAATTTCTTTTATGCCTATTTCCCAAAAATTTTCATCTTCTATATCAAAGCCAAACATTCCTACTAGTTCTTTTGGACTCACGCTTCCACCTAAAGAAAGCATTTTGATATAAAGTTCTTTAAAATTTTCACATTTTTTACTTTTGTAAAGCCCATAAAGAGCTAAAACTAAAAGTTGCGCATAAGCATAAGCATAGCAGTAAAAAGGAGAATGGATAAAATGAGGAATATAACTCCACCAAGAAGCATAATTTTTTGTAAGTTTTACGCTGTCTTGAAACATCTTTTGAGATTCTTCCATCCAAATTTTATTGATTTCTTCGGTGCTAAGTTCATTTTCTTGAGCATGTAAGCGTCTTTCAAAACAAGTAAAATTAATTTGTCTATAAAAAGTTGCAAAAATATCTTCGATTTTATTTGCATATAAAGATAGGAGTTCTTCTTTTTTTAACTTATCTTTAATAAAATCAAATACGAGCATTTCAGCAAAAACTGAAGCTGTTTCTGCGGTGGTTAAAGGCGTGTTTTGATTTAAATAGCTTACATTATAAGAAAGTTTTTGATGGATGGTGTGTCCTAATTCATGTGCAAGTGTAAAAAGATCACGCCTTTTATCGGTGTAGTTTAATAAAACAAAAGGATGTGCATCAGAAGTTGCAGAATGTGAAAAAGCACCCCCTTGTTTATTTTCTTGTGGATAAACATCAATCCAGCCTTGATTAAAAGCATTTTTTGCTATATCATAAAATTGCGGAGAAAAAGCTTGAAATGCCTCTAAAACAATATTTTTACTTGTTTTAAAATCAAAACTTGCTTCTTTTCCTATGGGTGCATATCTATCATAGTCTTTAAGCTCATCATAGCCCAAAATTTGTTTTTTTCTTTTGTAAAATTGCGATACTAAGTTAAAATGTTTTTGCGCACTTGTTATCAAGGAATCAACGCTTTTTTGCGAAATTTGATTGCTGATATGTCTTGAAATTTCAGCATTTTCATAACCTCTTAATAAGCTTATATTTTTTCTTTCTGTTTTTATCATATTGATAATAAAACTTAAAAGTCTGCTATTTTTTTGCAAAACTTTACTGAATTTTTTAGCAGCTTTTTTGCGTATTTTTCTATCTTCGTCATACATTTTGCTTAGAATTTCTTCTTCGCTAAGTTTTTTACCTTCAAAAGGGATTTTTAAAGCACTCATACTTTCATCAAAAAGCCTACTAAAAGCATTTGCACCTGTATTTGAAAGATAGAGCATAATGCGTTCTTCGTTTTTGCTAAGATTATAGCGTTTGTTTTGCAATAAATTAGAAAGATAAAAATCATAATCTTTACAAAAAGTTGTAAATTCTTGACTTTTTTCAGGAGTTAACTCACAAAATTCAAGCTCGAAAAAGAGTAAATTTTCTTCTATTTTTTTGCATTCTTCTTCGTATTGTGCGTAAAAAGAACCATTTTGAGTGTTTTTAGCAAAAAGCAAATAAGCATAAGTCATGATTTTACCAAGAGCTTGATTTAAATTTTCATAATCTTTTAAAGCTTGCAAAAACTCATTAGTATTTAATGTATAAAGTTTATTTTCATAGTTTTTTTTGAAATTTAAACTTTGTTGGATTTGATCTTGTGTAAAATTTTGTAATGTTTCTTTATCGTGAAATAAAGCGCTTAAATCCCATTCTAACATTTTTTATCCTTCATTTTCTAGTATGAGTTTTTTAAGAACAGCCATTCTAATAGCCACTCCATTTTTAACTTGTTTTAAAACTAAAGTTCTTTCATCACTCATCATTTCATCACTTATGTCAATATTGCGATTTACAGGGCCTGGATGTAGTAAAATAAGCTTTTTATCTTTTACTAAGCTTTTTTGAATGCAAAAATCATTTGCGTAGTCTTTAAGTGAAGCATAAACGGTTTTATTATGTCTTTCTGTTTGTGTTCTAAGACTCATAATAATATCTGAATTTGCTATGATATTCTCATCAAGCTTATAATGTTTTTTAAGATGAGTATTGGGCATAAAATGTGGTGGAGCTACTAGGGTAATATCAAGATTAAATCTGCTTAAAAGTTCTATATTGGACGCTGCAACACGGGAATTTTTAATATCACCTACGATGCAAATTTTCTTACCTTTGACATCGCCTTGAAAATGATTATAAATAGTGAATAAATCTAGCAAAGCTTGGGTAGGATGGGCGTGTTTTCCATCTCCTCCATTAACAACTGGACAATGCATATGCTTTGCCAATATCAAAGGAGCTCCTGAGTTTGCGTGTCTTATAACAATAGCATTAGGACTCATGGCATCTAAATTAGCAGCAGTATCATAAAGAGTTTCTCCTTTGCTAGAGCTTGATCTTGAAACATCAAGGCGTAAAACCCTAGCACCTAATCTTCTTGCAGCGCTTTCAAAAGATGAAAGGGTGCGTGTAGAGTTTTCAAAAAAAATTGTCGTGATACTTTTTCCTTTAAGAAAAGTTCTAGGTTTTTCATCTAAGAAATCACTTGCTTCTTTAAAAAGCTCCATAATTTCGACTTTATTAAAATCCTTTGTAGTGATGAGATGACGCATGCTTTTACCTTATTTGATATTATAATTTAATTCATTTTTAGAACAAATTGCTGTAAAAAGAACATCTGTAGAACTATTTAAAGCAGTTTCAACACTATCTTGAATAACCCCTATAATAAAACCTATGGCAACTACCTTCATAGCAATATCATAGTCTATATTAAATAAAGAACAAGCCAAAGGTATAAGCAGTAAGGATCCACCCGCAACTCCGCTAGCCCCGCAAGCTGCAAAGGTGGCAATAATGCTTAATAAAAGGGCTTGCAAAAGACTGATTTCTATACCAACGGTATTGGCTGTAGTAAGACTTAAAATAGCTATAGTAACTGCCGCTCCTGCCATGTTGATAGTAGCTCCTAAAGGTATAGAAATGCCATAAAATTCTTTATCTATGCCAAGTTTGGCGCAAAGTGCCATATTAACAGGGATATTTGCCGCTGAACTTCTTGTGAAAAAAGCAAAAAATGCACTGTGTCTTAAGCAGATAAAAATCAAAGGAAAAGGATTTTTTCTTGTATAAAAAAAAACTATTAAGGCATTGATAACAAAAGTAACAAAAAGCATAGTAGCTACAAGTAAAAATAAAAGTTTTATATAGCTTAGTAAGCCTTGTGCTCCTGTTTGTGCTACAGAATTAGCCACAAGTCCAAAAATTCCAAAAGGAGCAAGTTTTACTACAAATTTAACAATTTTCAAAACCCCTTCATTGATATCTATAAAAACTTGTTTTACTTCGTTAGAGCAGTGTTTTAATGCTATGCCTCCAGCTATTGCCCAGGTTAAAATTCCTAAATAATTCCCACTTGAAAGAGCATTTATAGGATTATCGACAATTTTAAATAAAAGATCTTTAAAAATCTCACTCATGTGGGTTGGAGATGAGTTTGTAGCGGTTTGAATTCCATCTAAAACAAGCTTTACAGGAAAGAAAAAATTAGCAAGAACCGCACAAGCTGAAGCAAGAAAGGTGCCTACTATATATAAAATGATAATATTTTTGATCTTAGCACCACTTTGAGAAAAATCTTTAGTGCAAATTGAAGTTAAAATCAAAACAAAAACAAGCATAGGAGCGATAGCTTTTAAGGCACTTGTAAAAAGTATTCCGAGTAAATTTGCAATTTCAGATATTTCTTTAGAACTAATGCCTATAAGTATTCCTAGTACTATACCTATGCAAATTTGAACTATGAGGTTGCCTTTAGCGTAGCTTTGAATGATTTTAGAAAACATAAAAACCTTTTAAATATTTTTTATATCAGAAGTTGATTTTAGCTAATTTTTGCTTAATTTTAGAGAATTTTTAATTTATCAAGCTTTGATAAGTTTATTTGGATACAATTGTGGTTCATTTTAAATGAAAGGACTTTTTATGTATCTATTCACTTCAGAAGTCGTAAGTGCAGGTCATCCAGACAAGTGCGCTGATATAATCGCTGATACGATAGTGGATATACTCTTGAAAAATGACAAAAATTCAAGGGTGGCGAGTGAGGTTTTTGTCGCAGGAAATAAGGTTGTGATAGGAGGCGAAGTTAAGTCAAATCACAAACTTAGTAAAGCTGATTACGATAATTTAGTTAAAGATGTTTTAAAAAACATTGGTTATGATGGGGCAGGGCATTTTAACAAAGAGCAGTGTTTGCATCCTGATGAAGTTGATGTTATGGTGTTTTTAAATGAACAAAGCCCTGATATTAATCAAGGTGTTGATCAAGAAGATGGCGAAACAGGGGCAGGTGATCAAGGCATTATGTTTGGTTTTGCAAGTTGTGAGGCTGAAGAATACATGCCAGCAGCCATTAGCTATGCAAGAATGCTATGTGATAAAGTCTACGCTTATGCAAAAGCAAATCCACACGAACTTGGCGTGGATATTAAAACTCAAGTAACTATTGATTATGGCACTAAGGCGAATTTTGAAAATTGCAAACCGCAAAGTATTCATACTATAGTAGTTTCTGCGCCTTGTGTTGAAAGTATGAAAATAGAAGATTTAAGATCTTTGGTGATGAAACTTATCTTAGATAGTAATTTACCAAAAGAACTTTTTGACCCTAATAAGACTAGAATTTTAATCAATCCAACTGGTAAATATATTAATCATTCTTCTTTACATGATAGTGGTTTAACAGGAAGAAAACTTATAGTAGATAGTTTTGGAGGTTATTCTCCAATAGGTGGTGGCGCACAATCGAGCAAAGATTATACTAAAGTTGATAGAAGTGGACTTTATGCAGGTAGATGGCTAGCTAAAAATATAGTTGCAGCAGGGCTTGCTAAAAAATGTATTGTTCAACTTAGTTATGCTATAGGTGTTGCAAAACCTACTTCGGTAAGTGTGGATTGTATGGGCACAAATACCAGTGTAAATGATGATGTTTTAAGTGATTTTGTTATGCAAAACTTCTCTTTAACGCCAAATTGGATCCGTGATAAATTTCATCTGGATAAACCAAGTAAAGAAACTTTTCTTTATGCGGATGTAGCGGCTCGTGGGCAAGTAGGACAAAAGGACTATCCTTGGGAACAACTTGATGCTCTAGAACAGTTTAAAAAGCTGCTTTAAAAAATTAACAATATTATACAAGCTTAAATAAGGCTTGTATAATTATAAAGAATTAATGAAGTTGTATTAATTTTTGACTTAGAGGGATATTTTTCAATATCCCCCATAAATATAAAAGTTAGGAAGGAAGCTAAATTAATTTAGCTTTGGGGTAAAAACCCCTCTAAGTCAAAATATTATTTGACAGAATTATAATATAAAATAACTTAAATTACTTTAAAATTAAAATTTTAATATTATTTTTTATCATTAAATATTTCTTTGGATAAATTTTTTCCAATCTTTACTTAAAAGCTTTTTAGGGAGTATAACTATATTCTCTTTACCATTTGTAGCATGATAAACACTAACTCCATATTTACTTGCATAAAATTTCATTAAGAGTTGTTGGAGTTTGTATTCGCTGCTATTATTAAACCAAGCATTGTTGCTTAGAGCTATAATAATTTGTGAATTTTGATAGTTTTGTTCTTTGGTAGCTTCATAACAAATTGCATTTGTAATAATTTGATTGTCTAATTTATATTTGCTTTGTATAGGACCTTGGGAAAATTCTTCAATATTTTTAAGAAAATATTTTTTTATTAAGTCTTTAAAAAATGGAATTTTTTCACCAAAGGGAACTAAAAAATGCTTATTTAAAATATAGACATTGCCTTTTTTAAAGATATACGTGCTATTGTAAGTATGCTCTTTTTCAGTATAAAATGCTCCCGTAATAATGGTAATTTTATAAGATAATTCTTTAAGCATAAGTTCATATTTGGTATTTTTTAAATCAAAAGCAAAAGCGGTTTCAGGCAAGATTACAAGTTCTTTTTTTTCATTTATAGCTTGAAATATATCTTGAATTAGGATATCAGAATTTGATTTTAAATTTTCTTGTAAAAATTTTTGATCTTGAGAGATATTAGTATTGATGAGTTTGTAGTTTAAATTAAGAGTTTGAGCTTGTTTTTCATTATATTGAAATCCACTAAAGAATAAAACAAGAACAATTGCTATTTTATAATATCTTGATATATAACCCTCATAGATGAAATATGCTATTAAAAATATGCAAATAATACCACGATAACTTGGGTCAAAAAAACCATAAACTGTAAAAATTCCCCAATTAAGCCAATCAAATCCTAAAGGATGGATAAAACTTATGCAAAAAATTCCACAAAGTCTTAAAAAATCAAATTTTAATAAATAACATAATCTAAAAAGTAGTCCATAAATAAAACCAATGATAATTGGTATAATTGGTACTAAATAGTTTAGATTAAAATAAATTGAAGATAAACCAATCCACCAAAACCAAAGAATCCCTACAAAAAAACCTATCCAAAAATATTGTTTAGAATTTTTACTTTTTAGAAGTAAAACTAACCCGTAAATAGCTAAAAATGGGCTAATGGTTTGTGTAAAAATATTTTCAAAAAATGATAGATAAATAGAATTTGAAAGTAAAATTGCAATAAAAAAGACTTTTATTATTTTAAAAATGATAGAATTAGTGTTTAATTTTTTTGGAATAAAGGAAAAATATGGCAGAAAATTCAATTTTAACTTCATTATTACCTCTTGTAGTGTTATTTGCAATTTTTTATTTCTTGGTGATCAGACCGCAACAAAAACAAGCAAAAGCACATAAACAAATGCTTGAGTCTTTGCAAAAAGGAGATAAAATCATCACTAATGGCGGACTTATTTGTGAAGTCGTAAAACCAGAGGAGGATTTTATCAAAGTTAAGCTTAATGAAGACAATGTTACTGCAAAAATTTCAAGAGAATTTATAGCAAAGAAAATTGATGCGTAATTCTAAAATCAATTATCGCTTGATTATTTTTATAGCGGTATTTATTTTTGGAGTGGCTTTTTCACTCCCTTCTTTTTTGCAGTCAGAACGTGGTGCGAAGATTAATTTAGGGCTTGATTTGCAAGGTGGGCTTTATATGCTCTTAGGTGTAGATAATGAAGAAGCTGTAAAATCTAAAATAAAATCAATTGCATCTTCATTGAGTTATTCTTTTAATAAAGAAAATATTTTAAATGACGGCTTAAATACCCATGATGATATTTTAGAATTTACTTTGCTTGATAATGCGGATATTGCAAAAGTTGAAAATTTGCTTAAAGAAATAAAAGGAATTAATATACAAAGTGAAAATATGCACTATAAAATTTCTTTTACCTCAGAAGAAGTAAAAAATATAGAAAATTTTGCACTTTTGCAAGCAGTTGAAACCATAAGAAATAGGCTTGATCAATTTGGTTTAGCAGAGCCAACAGTTGCTAAACAAGGTAATGATAAGATTTTGGTTGAACTTGCAGGGATTAAAACCAAAGAAGATGAACTAAGAGCAAAAGAACGCATCACAAAAGCAGCACATTTACAACTTATGGAAGTTGATGATTCTAAAATGGGTCAAGCTTCCACAATGAGCGACGCTGAGGCTGCGAGTTATGGACTGATTTTAGTGCCTGATTCTAGAAATCCAAATTTAAAATATACCTTAAAAAGTATACCTATTTTAGATGGATCTATGCTTACTGATGCTAGAGTAGGGATTAGTGATAAGAGTAATTATCCTGTGATTAATTTTACTTTAAATGCCGAGGGTTCTAAAAAATTTGCTGATTATACAGGAGCAAATGTTGGAAAGCGTCTTGCTATTGTACTTGATAATAAAGTATATTCTGCTCCATCTATCAATGAACGCATAGGCGGAGGTAGTGGGCAAATCAGTGGAGCTTTTACTCAAGAAGAAGCACGCGATGTGGCGGTAGCTTTAAGAAGTGGAGCTTTGCTTGCGCCTGTAAAATTACTTGAACAAAGAAGCATAGGACCATCTTTAGGTGCTGATAGTATTAAAATGAGTATGATAGCCTTAATCGGTGCATCGGTTTTTATTGTAGTATTTATGATGATGTATTACGGTGTGGCAGGAATTTTTGCAAATATTGCAATGCTAGTTAATGTTTTGGTAGTAGTTGCTGTTATGGCTATGTTTGGAGCAACTTTAACTTTACCAGGGATGGCAGGACTTGTTTTAACTGTGGGTATGGCAGTAGATGCAAATGTGATTATCAATGAGCGTATACGAGAACTCTTGCGAGATGGAGTAAATATAAGAGTTAGTATAGAACAAGGTTATAAAAATGCTATGAGTGCGATTATAGATTCAAATATCACTTCTTTAGTTACTTCGGTAGCACTTTATGCCTATGGAACAGGAGCAGTTAAAGGTTTTGCTGTGACTTTGGGAATTGGTATCGTTGTTTCTATGATTACAGCTATTTTAGGAACTCACGGAATGTTTGATTATTTTATGCAACGCATAGAAAAAAATAATAATACAAGATTTTGGTTTGGCTATAGGAGAAGATAATGCAGTTTTTTAGCGAAAAGAAAATTTATGATTTTATGAGAATGCGTTTTGCTGCTATTTCCCTTTCTTTTATTTTGTTTTTTGGTTCTATTTATTTACTTTGGGATAGGGGTTTACAATATGGCATTGATTTTAGCGGAGGAACTTTAGTTCAGCTTAAATATGAAAATGCAGCTCCTATAACGCAAATTCGAGAAATTTTAGAAAATCAAGGAACTTTTCAAAATTTATCTGTAACTGAGTTTGGAAGCAATGAAGAAATAACTATACGCTTTTTAGGAAGTAATGATAATGTAAGCAATGATATAGGCGAGCATATAAGCACTCTTTTAAAGGATACGGGAAAATTTGAGGTGCGTCGTGCTGATGTGGTAGGACCAAAAGTAGGTGATGAACTTAGAAATAAAGGACTTATGGCTATAGCTGTATCTTTGATAGCAATTTTAATTTATATAGCGTTGCGTTTTGAGTGGCGTTTTGCTCTTGCGGCTATAATCAGTGAAATTCATGATGTTGTGATTACTTTAGGAGCAATTTCTTTATTTAAAATTGATGTCAATTTAGATACTTTGGCTGCTGTTTTAACTGTGCTTGGATACTCTTTGAATGATACAATTATTATTTTTGATAGAATCAGAGAAGGTATTAAAACAAGTAAAAAAACCGAACTTGCACCTATTATTAATGAAAGTGTTTCAGCAACTTTATCAAGAACGGTTTTAACTTCAGGGTTGACTTTAGCAACCGTTGTGATACTTTATTTCTTTGGCGGGGAAATGATACAAGGATTTTCTTTGGCTTTAATTGTAGGTATTATAGCGGGAACTTTAAGCTCTATCTTTGTTGCAAGTCCGACATTATTATGGTTTAAATTTAGTGTGCTTGAGTTTAGAAATAAAGAAATTGAAAAAGCAAAAAGAAAACAAGATAAAGAACGCAATCGTGCAATGTATGAAAAAGGAACTGTGTAAGGAGAATTTATGGCTTATGAAGCAAGTTTAATAGAAAAAAAATGGCAAAAAATTTGGGATGAAAATGAATATTTTGAGCCAAAAGATGACTTAAATTTGCCTAAAAAATATATTTTATCGATGTTTCCTTATCCTAGTGGACGCATTCATATGGGGCATGTAAGAAATTATACTATAGGTGATGCTTTGGCAAGATATTATCGCAAGATAGGTTTTAATGTTTTGCATCCTATAGGTTTTGATAGTTTTGGCATGCCTGCTGAAAATGCAGCTATTAAACATAAAATTCATCCTAAGTCATGGACTTATGAAAATATAGCTTATATGAAAAAAGAACTTTTTTCTTTAGGTTTTTCTTTTTCTAAAAAAAGAATGCTTGCTACTTCAGATCCACTTTATACAAAATTTGAGCAAGAATTTTTTATTAAGATGTTTGAAAAAGGTTTGATTTACACTAAAGAAGCAAATGTAAATTGGTGTGAACAAGATCAAACGGTTTTGGCTAATGAGCAAGTTGAAGACGGAAAATGTTGGCGTTGTGGTCATGAAGTGGTGCAGAAAAAAATGCCAGGTTATTATGTAAAAATCACTGCTTATGCTGAGGAACTTTTAAAAGATTTAGAAGAATTAAAAGATAAATGGCCTAATCAAGTTTTAACTATGCAAGAAAATTGGATTGGTAAAAGCGAAGGTTTGGAATTTTCTTTAAATTTAGACGAAGAAAGCAAGCAAAAAACCAAAGAAAGTTCTTTAGAAGTTTTTACTACAAGAGCAGATACAATTTATGGAGTTTCGTATATCGCTTTAGCTCCAGAACATAAAATTGTTCAAAATTTGCTTTCGCAAAATTTATTAAATCAAGATGTATTAAATAAAATCAAAACTATTCAAAATCAAAGCCCAAGAGAAAGACAAAGTTCTGAAAAAGAAGGTTATTTTCTAGGAATTTATGCCATTCATCCTTTAAGCGGAGAAAAAATTCCTTTGTGGGTGGCTAATTTTGTCTTGGCTGATTATGGTAGTGGAGCGGTTATGGCTGTTCCAGCTCATGATGAAAGAGATTTTGAATTTGCAACAAAATATAATCTTGCCATCAAACAAGTTATTCAAACTCAAGAAAATTTACCTTATACGCAAAAATTAGGAAAATTAATTAATAGTCAAGAATTTGATAATCTTGATTGTAATGAGGCAAGATTAAAAATCATTTCTCAGTTTGAAGCTAAAAATATAGGAAAAAGGGTTGTAAATTTTAAAATTCGTGATTGGGGTGTTTCACGCCAAAGATATTGGGGTGCGCCTATTCCTATGATTAAATGTCAAATTTGTGGTATAGTGCCTCAAAAACTAGAAAATTTACCTATTACCCTACCTGAAGATGTGCAAATTACAGGTGAGGGTAATCCACTTGATAAACATCCAACTTGGAAAAATTGTATTTGTCCCAAATGTGGCAAAGAGGCTCAAAAAGAAAGTGATACTTTAGATACTTTTTTTGAAAGTTCTTGGTATTTTGCACGTTTTGCAAGTGATGAGAGAACTTGGCAGGAAAAAGCTTTAGATGAAAAAAGTGTAAAGTATTGGATGAGTGTGGATCAATATATAGGTGGTATTGAACATGCAATCTTGCATTTACTTTATGCGAGATTTTTCCAAAAAGCTTTAAGAGACTTGGGTTATTTAACACAAAATGAACCTTTTGATAGACTTTTAACTCAGGGTATGGTGTTAAAAGATGGTGCTAAAATGTCAAAATCAAAAGGCAATGTTGTAGATCCTGATGAGATTATAGAAAAATACGGTGCTGATACCGCAAGACTTTTTATACTTTTTGCCGCACCTCCGGCTAAAGAGCTTGAATGGAATGATGATGCGGTTGAAGGGGCTTATAGATTTATTTGTAAACTCTATGATAGGGCGCAAAATATTAAAAAAGGTGAGCTTGTAGAATTAAAACAAGAAAATTTAAATAAAGAAGAAAAATATGCAAGATTAAAGGTATATGAAGCTTTGAAAAAATCCTTTGAAGTTTATCATCAAAGTTTTGCTTTCAATACTTTAATTGCAGCTTGTATGGAGGCTTTAAATGCTTTAGCGCTTTGTAAAAATGAAGCTTTGGAGCAAGAGGCTTTTTATATTATTTTAAATATCTTAGAGCCTATCATTCCTCATGTTTGTTTTGAGCTTAGCGAGGAGCTTTTTAAATGTAAAAATTTCAAAAAATTAGAACTCAAAGAAGAGGTTTTTGTAAAAGATACTTTAAATTTAGCTGTAAGTATTAATGGTAAAAAAAGGGCTGAATTTGAAATTTCAAGTAGTGCGAGTAAAGAAGAAATTTTAGCTTTTGCAAAAGAAAATACTGCTAAATGGCTTGAAGGTAAGAGTATAGTTAAAGAAATTTATGTGGAAGGAAAGCTAGTTAATCTAGTGATTAAATGAAAAAGATTTTAATTTTTTGTATAGGTTTATTTTTAGGTGCTTGTGGATATGTTCCTACATCAAAAATCGCTAATAATATTTTCGATGAGAAAGTTTATGTTAATGTTGAATTAAGTCAACAAGACCCAAAAAATAGTATCTATGTTGCCGATACTTTAAAAGAAATGGTAATTTCAAAATTAGGGCGCAAGCTTGCTTTAAAACACGAGGCAGATGATGTAATTAATGTTAAAATGAATAATTTAGAATTTATTCCTTTAGCTTATGATAAAAATGGCTATGTCATTAGTTATAAAGCTAAATTAAATTTAGATTTTAATGTTGTCTTTAAAGATGGTTCAAGTCAGGCTTTTAGTACAAGTGGAAGTTATAATTTTGAAATTTCTCCAAATAGTATTATTAGTGATTCTGCAAGGTATGAGGCTATTCGAGCAGCTTCAAGCGAGGCATTTGATGAGTTTATTTTCGTAATTGCTATTAAAGGGCAAAAACGTGATTCCAAATACTAATGAAATAGCAAAGCAAACTTTAATTGCATTAAAAGAAAGAAAACTAAAACCAACTCCTGAAAATTATACGGAAATTTTTGAAGAACTATCTTTAAAATATGGTATCACAAGCTCAAATAAAGCTAAACTTGACAAATACAAAACCTTACTTTTACCGATTTATCAACAAGAATTAAATTCTAAAACTATAAGAAGTTTAGAAGAACTAATTAGTTTTTTAATTTCTGTTTTAAATAGACAAAGCGGAAAACAATTTAGTGAATTTTTTGATTTTTTATATACCATATCTAAAACTTTGCAAATAAGTAAGGATAAAAAGATAAGAGATTTGGCTAAGGTGACTTCGATTAGAATTTCTAAAACTATGGATAGTGAAAGTATTTACTTGCTTACCAAAAAATGGAAAGAGCTTGAAAGAAATTATGATGAAAATAATTTAGAAGAACAAGCTCGTAAATATGGCATTAGTAAATATGATGATTATGATAGCGTGATTAAAAAACTCTTAGTTAAACTTGAAGAGCGTAGTTATGAGCACTTTAGTGAATTATTATGCTTGGGTTTAAATCCTTCATTGGTGGAAGATTTAAAAATTCAAGGTTTTATACAAAATTTAACACAAAAGCCTTTTGTAATAGGCGAAGAAAATTTTAAGAACGAATTAATGGAATTTATCAATCATCGCATAATGGTTGATAATATGTATGTCCAAAAAAATTTAAATTTTTTTAATGATAATCTAAAAAAAATCTATGAATTGCTTGTTTTGCTTAATAAATCGAATGAACAAAACATGGATTTTATTAATACCTTAAAACCAGATGAAAATGGGGAAGTAAAACTTAGTTTTGAGGATTTAAAACTAAAATTTAAACAACTTGGAGAAAAAATTACATCTTTAAATAATCAAATTGAATTCACGCAAAGTTTGGAGGAGAGAGAGGCTTGGAGTGTTCTTAAAGAGCTTGATAAAATGGATGAAAATTTTAATAAGTATAAAGTTAATTATTCTTTAGCTTTATTTTCTATAGTAAATTACCGTTTCATTATGGAAAAATATGGTATGGGAAGTTTGAATGAAATTTTTGTTCGATTTAAAAAAATTTTAAAAGATTCTTGTAGCGAATTTGATGAACTGTGGATGATAGATGAAAAGAGTTATTTGATTGTTTCGCCAGGAAAAAGTAAAGATGAAATTACACAGCTTGTAAATACAAATCTTAAAACTATAGAAAATTTTAGATTTATTTATAAGCAAGATATTATAACTCCTAAAATTCAAGTGGCTTATCTTGATAAGCAAAGTAAGCCAAGTATTAATATTTTAGACGAGTTAATAAAGCAAATTACAGCGGTTAATGAGCAATATAATGAAAGTTGAGAATTTTTTAGCCCAAAAAAGTATAAATTACGATAAAATTGACCGTTTTTTGATGTTTAGAATGTATGAAAAATATAAGAAATGTTTTAAAAATATTCCTATAATCCAACTTATAGGCACAAACGGTAAAGGTAGCACGGGCAGATATTTAACTCAACTTTTAGAAAATTTAAATTATAAAATAGGGCATTATACTAGCCCGCACATTTTCAGTTTTAATGAAAGATTTTATCTTGATGGTAAGATTGCAAATGATGAAGAATTAGATCAAGCGCATATAAGACTTGAAGAAATTTTTAAACAAGACTTGCAAAAATTAAGTTATTTCGAATATGCTACTTTTTTAGCTATGATTTTATTTCAAAAATGCGATTTCATTGTTTTAGAAGCAGGGGTGGGTGGAGAATATGATGCTACTTCTGTTTTTGAAAGAAGAATGAATATTTTTACAAGAATTGGATTTGACCATGTTCAAATTTTGGGTAATTCTTTAGAAGATATTGCAAGAACCAAGCTTAAAATTATGGCACCTATAGCACTTATAAGTGATGAGCAAGAGCAAAATGTTTTAAACTTAGCAAAAAAAATTGCTTTTTTAAAAAAAGCTGATTTGCAAGTTTCTTCCTTAAATCCTTTTTTGAAAGAAAATTTTGAGATTTATTGTAAAAAGTTTGTTTTACCTTGTTTTTTAAAGCATAATTTAAAGCTTGCATTAAAGGCTTGTGAAATTTTAACTTCGCAAGAAAAAACCTTAGAAGCTTTAAAAAAGTTACAAGAGTTAAATTTACAAGGAAGATGCCAAGAAATTTCTCCAAATTTTTTTGTTGATGTGGGTCATAATCCCATGGCTGCTAAGGCTATGCTTGATAAATTTCAAGGAGAAAAAATAAATCTTATTTATAATACTTATTTGGATAAGGATATTTTTCAAATTTTAAATGTATTAAAGCCTATTATTGATACAATACAAATATATAAATATAAAAGTTCAGAACGAAAGCTGGCTGATGATGAAATTTATAGTATTGCATCAAAGCTAGGCATACAATGTAAAGAATTTGTAAAATTAGAAGAAAATAAAAAAAATCTAGTTTTTGGCTCTTTTATGCTGGTAGAAAATTTTTTAAAGGAGTGGTGTGGTAAAAAATAAATTCACTATTACCATTACAGATATTAACGGTTCAAGACATTTTTATTTAAATCAAATAATCAAAAAAATAGTTTTTTATACTATTGCTTTTATTGTTTTATTTTTAGTTTTTAGTGGTTTTTATATCAAATATCTCGATAGCAAACTTAGTGATATCAGCGAAAAGCGTGAGGAGCTTTTGAAAAAAAGCAAAGAATTGGAATTATCTAATTCGCAAATGCAAAAAAGCATAGAAGAAAAAACTCAGCAGTATGCAGCTATAGAAGATAAAATAGCTTCTTTTGAAGAGGCTTTGGGCTTAGAAGCAGAAAATAATCTTACAATTAGTGCAAGACTTGATAATCTTCAGCTTACCAATGAGCAGCAGCTTGGAATTTTGGGGCAAATTCCTAATGGATGGCCTATTGAAAATAAAGGCATTACAGGAAATTTTGGCTGGAGAGAGCATCCGCTTTTAAAAAGAAGGGAATTTCATCCTGGTATTGATTTAAGAGCAGAAATTGGTACTCCTATTTATGCACCAGCAAGTGGAGTAGTGGAATTTTCAGGTTATAGTGATAATGGCTATGGCTATAATGTAATTTTATTGCATAATTTTGGTTTTAAAACAGTATTTGCTCATATGATGCGCAAAGAAGTAGTCAAAGCAGGTCAATTTGTTAGCAAGGGGCAGTTGATAGGTTATAGTGGCAATACAGGTCTTTCTACGGGACCGCATTTGCACTATGAGGTAAGGTTTATTAATAAAACTTTAGAACCTTTGTATTTTTTAAATTTGCAAAGAAAAAATATGAATGATTTTTTTAATCAAGAAAGGAGAGTTCCATGGCAATCTTTAATAAAGGCGGTATCAGCCCAACATCCAGTCCTAGCTCAGAAACAACAGTAATTTCTTCAGGTGCGAGAATTGAGGGTAAATTTTATTTTGCTTCTATGCTTCATGTCGATGGAGAGTTAAGTGGTATTATTCATTCTGAAAGCATTGTAGTTATCGGAAAAAATGGAAATTTAAAAGGTGAATTACAAGCAGATAAAATTGTAGTAAATGGGTATTTTGAAGGGCAACTTGAGGCCAATAGTTTAGAAATTTTAGCGGGCGGAGTTGTTAATGGCGATATTTCAACGCAAAAAATTTCTATAGAAAATGGCGGTCGCTTTAATGGAACTAGTAAAATTAAAGAAGATACTATCAAACTTATTGAAAATAACAACGAAGAATAATGCAAGCTTCATTTTATGAATACCTACAAAATCCAAAAATTTGTGAACTTTTGCTTTGTAAAGATGAAAAACAAGCAGATTTGCTCGCTCAAGTTTCACGATTTAAGGGTTTAAAAACCTTTGTTTTACCTGATTTTAGAGCGCAGTTTGGAGATGATTTAAGGGCTTTTTCCAAAGAACTTTTTGATCTTTGCAAGATTTTAAATGCTTATCATAAAGAAGAAGAAAAAAAAATCCTTATTTCTCCTTTAAATACTGTTTTAAAAAAACTTCCTTCAAAAAAACATTTGCAAAATTATTATATCGATAAAAAACAAAATTTTGATTTGAAATGTTTTGAAGATGAAATTTCAAGATTGGGATACGAATTTGTAGATATAGTTCAGGATA
The DNA here is from genome assembly GCF_001763175.1 of Campylobacter sp. BCW_4332. Lineage (NCBI taxonomy): Bacteria > Pseudomonadati > Campylobacterota > Epsilonproteobacteria > Campylobacterales > Campylobacteraceae > Campylobacter > Campylobacter sp. BCW_4332. Next base: position 80,602 of record NZ_MJYF01000037.1, read on the forward strand.
AAGGTGAAATTTCAATTCGTGCGGATATTATTGATATTTTTTGTATCAATGAAGAAAATCCTATTAGAATTTTACTTTTTGGCGAAGAGATTGAAAGCATAAGATATTTTGATTTGCAAAGTCAAAAGTCTATTCCTAATGAACTAGAACATTTTGAAATTTGTCCTTTTTTAAAATATTTTGACAAAGAAAATTATGAAATTTTTAAGGACAAATTAGAAGATTTTCAAAGCGATACTTTAATACATGATATCAATTCTTTAGGGTTTTGGTGTATTGATGATTTTTTTGATTATTTAGAACTTGATTTTTTAGCTTGTGAAAAGTTTGATATTAATGAATATGAAAAAGATATAAGTTTTGTGAATGCAAAAATTTTACCTCAAGCTAAAAAATTTAAAGAATTGCAAAGTTCTTACAATAAAGATTTTTTTGAATTTCATAAAAATAAAAAAATCACACTTTTAGCTAAAAATGAAGCTTTGTTTAAAGCTTTGGAGCTTGAAGATACTCAAAATATCCATTTTGTAAAAAGTGATTTAAGGCTTAATCTTATTAGTCCTGAAGAGCTAATCATTTCTTTAAATCAAAAAGAAAAACAAAAAACAAGAAAAAAAGCTAGTTTGATTATAGATGAGCTTAAAAATGGGGATTATATAGTACACGAAGATTATGGGGTAGGTAAATTTTTAGGTCTTGAGATGATAGTGATAAGCGGAGCAAAAAAAGAGTTTGTTGCTATAGAGTATCAAAATTCTGATAAGCTTTTATTGCCAGTGGAAAATCTTTATTTAATTGATAAATATTTGGGCGTGAGTGGATCTATTCCAAGTTTAGACAAACTAGGTAAAACAAGCTTTATTAAACTTAAAGAAAAATTAAAAACTAAACTTTTAGCCATAGCTTCTGAAATTGTTATTATGGCAGCTAAAAGATCTTTGGTGCAAGCAAAAAAAATCACAGTGGATTTAAATAGACAAGCTGATTTTATAACTAGTGCGGGTTTTATTTATACAAGCGATCAAGAGAAAGCTTGTCATGAAATTTTGCAAGATTTTCAAAGTGGAAAAGTCATGGATAGGCTTTTAAGCGGTGATGTGGGTTTTGGAAAAACTGAAGTTGCCATGAATGCTATTTATCCAGTGGTTAAAAGTGGATTTTGCGCATTTTTATTTGCGCCTACAACTTTGCTTTCTCATCAGCATTATAAAACCTTAAAAAAGCGTTTTGATCCTTTTGGTATAAAGGTTTTTAAACTTGATCGCTTTACAAGTAGTGCAGAAAAAAAACAAGTTTTACAAAATTTAAAAGAAAATAAAGCTTGTGTAGTTGTAGGAACTCATGCGCTTTTAAGTGTAGAATGTGAAAATTTAGCTCTTGTTATTATTGATGAAGAGCATAAATTTGGAGTGAAGCAAAAAGAAAAGCTTAAGGAAATCACTCAAAATTCACATATTTTATCTATGTCAGCAACTCCTATACCAAGAAGCTTAAATCAAGCTTTAAGCTCTATAAAATCTTATAGTGTTTTGCAAACTCCACCAGAAGATAGGATGGATGTAAGAACCTTTGTTAAAGAAAATGATGACGCGCTTTTAAAAGAAGTTATAGCAAGAGAGTTAAGACGTGGTGGGCAAATTTTTTATATTCATAATCATATTGCAAGTATAGAGCAATGCAAAAAACATTTATTAGAACTTTTTTCTACTTTGCGTATTTTGATTTTACATTCTAAAATCGATGCCAAGGTGCAAGAAGAAGAAATGTTGAAATTTGAAAACAAAGAATATGATTTGCTTTTAAGCACCTCTATCGTAGAAAGTGGGATTGATTTACCTAATGCAAATACTATCATAGTAGAAAAAAGCGATCGTTTTGGTATGGCTGATTTGCATCAATTGCGTGGGCGTGTAGGAAGAAGTGATAAGCAAGGTTATTGTTATTTTTTAATCGAAGATAAAAATGCTATCACAAAAGATGCTTTAAAGCGTCTAGTTTCTTTAGAAAGCAATTCTTTTTTAGGCGCAGGTTCTGTTTTGGCTTATCATGATCTTGAAATTCGTGGCGGTGGAAATTTATTAGGCGTAGATCAAAGTGGACATATCGAGCAAATTGGATATAGTTTATATCTTAAAATGTTAGAAGATGAACTTAATGCTTTAAGTAAAAATGAAGTGGATCAAAAAGAAAATAAACTTGATTTAAAACTCAATGTTAATGCCTTTTTAAATAGTGAGCTTATCAGCGAAGATCGCCTAAGATTAGAACTTTATAGAAGACTTAGCAAGTGTGAGCAAGTTCATGAGGTTTATGAGATCGAAGGTGAAATTGAAGATCGCTTTGGAAAACTTGATGTTTATACTAAGCAATTTTTATCTTTGATTATTATTAAAATTTTAGCTTTAAATAAATTTAAAAGTATTAGCAACTATGAGCAAAATATTCAATTTACTGCTTTAAATGATGAAAAAGAACTCATCAAAGCAAAAAGCAAAGACGATGATGATATTTTAGAGGCAATTTTAACGCATTTAAGAAAGGCTTAAAATGGATTGGAATAAAACTTATGCAGCAATTTATAGGGCAAGAAAAGACTATTTAAAGCCTATTTTTGAAATCGATCCTATCACTTTAAAAGATTTAGTAGGTATGGAAAGTCAAAAAAAAGCACTTTATGAAAATACTTTAAATTTTATTCAAAATAAAGGGGCAAATCACGCACTTTTATGGGGATCTAAGGGCACTGGAAAATCAAGTTTAATTAAAGCTACATTTAATGAATTTAAAGAACAGGGCTTAAGACTTGTCGAATTAAATAAAGAAGATTTATTTGCCTTAGTAGATATCATCGATGAAATCAGATTAGAAAATTTTAAATTCATACTTTTTTGTGATGATTTTTCTTTTGAGAAGGGAGATGATAGTTATAAATTTTTAAAACCTTTACTTGAGGGAAGCATAGAAAAAGCCCCAAATAATATAATTATTTATGCAAGTTCAAATCGTAGGCATTTATTAAGTGAAAGCATTATTGATAATCTTAATACGCAAATTGCACATACAGAACTTCATTTAAGCGATGCTGCTGAAGAAAGATTAAGCTTGAGTGATAGATTTGGTTTGTGGTTAAGTTTTTATCAGGGAAATTTAGAAGAGTATTTAAAGATGATAGATTTTATTTTAAAGATTATTCTTGTGATAAAGAGCTTTTACACGCTAAAGCTAAAGAATTTGCTACTCTAAGAGCAAGTAGAAGTGGTCGTACTGCAAAGCAATTTTATTTGGCTTTTAAGGAGAATTTTAAATGACTGGAGCGCAAATTTTTACCAAGCTTTTAAATTTGGATTTAAATTATCATGATTTTGATTGGCTTGAAAATCAAGGATTGAGTGAATTTGAGCTTTTAATTTCTGTGATTTTAACTCAAAATACAAATTGGAAAAATGTCTTAAAAGCTTTAGAAAATTTAAAAAAAGAAAATATTACAAGTTTAGAACAAATCAATACTTTATCCAATTTAGAACTTGCAACTTTAATTAAGCCTAGCGGATTTTATAATACCAAAGCCAAGCGTTTAAAAGGCTTAGTAGAAAGTATCATAAACACTTATGAAAATTTAGAAAATTTTAAAACAAATGTAAGCAGAGAGTGGCTTTTAAATATCAAAGGTTTGGGTTTTGAAAGTGTTGATGGTATTTTAAATTATCTTTGTAAAAGAGAGATTTTGGTTGTAGATAATTATAGTTTGCGTTTGGCTTTTCACTTAGGCTATGAGTTTGAAAATTATGAAGAATTAAGAGAATTTTTTCAAAGTGGTATAGAGAGTGAGCAAGAAAATTTGTGTAAAATTTTAGGGAGAAAATGCGAACTTTACGAACTTTATCAAATTTTTCATGCTTTGATTGTAGCTTTTGCAAAACAGAGTTTTAAAGGACAAAAATTAAGCCCTAAGGGTGAAGAATGGATCAAAATTTTAAAGGAAGATTTATGAAAGCAAAAGGAAGCGAACTTATACCTGTTTTAACTATAGCAGGGAGTGATTGTAGTGGTGGAGCAGGGATACAAGCCGATCTTAAAACCTTTAGTGCGCACAATCTTTTTGGTATGAGTGTGGTTTTAAGTGTGGTAGCTGAAAATACCGCAAGGGTGATTTCTGTACACGATATACCTACTCAAAGCGTAGATGAACAAATGCTTGCCGTATTTGAAGATATAGTGCCAAAGGCAACTAAAATCGGAATGATAGGTTCTTGTGAATTAATGAGCTGTGTAGCTAAAAATTTAAGCGAGTTTAAACCTCAAAATGTAGTGATCGATCCTGTAATGTTTGCTAAAAATGGCTATGCTTTAATGCCGCAAGAAAATTGTGATTTTTTCAAGCAAACCATAGTAAAATTTGCAGACATTCTTACGCCTAATATTCCTGAAGCAGAGTTTTTATGCGGTTTTAAGATCGCTAATGAAGAGCAGATGATAAAAGCAGCTAAACATTTATGCAGCTTGGGGGCTAAGGCGGTTTTACTTAAAGGCGGACATAGTGAAGAAAATGCCAATGATGTGCTTTATGATGGAAAAGAAATTTATATTTTAAAAGGCGAACGCATAGAAACTAAAAATACTCACGGTACAGGTTGTACGCTTTCTTCGGCTATTGCTGGTAATTTGGCTAAAGGCAAGGATTTATTTCACGCCGTTAGTGAAGCTAAAGAATATGTAAGAAATGCGATTTATTATTCACTCAATCTTGGAAAAGGTTGTGGTCCTACAAATCATTTTTTCAAGTTTTTAGATGAAAAATAAATTAGATCTTAGTCTTTATCTAGTTGCTTCTCAGGGAAATAAAAGCGAGGAGTGTTTTTTAAATACTTTAGAAAATGCTATAAAAGGCGGAGTAAGTATCATACAACTTCGTGAAAAAGAGCTTAATGCAAGAGAATTTTATAAACTAGGCTTAAAGGTGCAAAAACTTTGCAAGGCTTATAAAATACCTTTTTTGATTAACGATAGAGTGGACATAGCTTTAGCCTTAGATGCTGATGGGGTGCATTTAGGGCAGGAAGATTTAGAAGTAAAACTAGCTAGAAAGCTTTTAGGAGATGAAAAAATCATAGGCTTAAGCCTTAAAAAGCTAGAACAACTTGAGTTTATACAAGGAGCAAATTATCTAGGTTGTGGAGCCATTAAGGCAACACCTACTAAAGAAAGTTCGCTTTTAAGCCTTGAGCTTTTAAGCCAAATTTGTGATAAAAGTCCTATAGGGGTTGTAGCCATAGGAGGGATTGATAAAGAAGCACTTATTGAGTTAAAGGGTATAAATTTAAGCGGCGTGGCTGTGGTTAGGGCGATCATGGATGCTAAAGATGCTTTTTTGGCAGCTAAAGAGTTAAAGTGTAAAATCTATGAAAATTTATCTCTTGAATGAAACTCCTTTTAAAGGGGTGGAAAATCTTATTTTAAATGAGATTATTTTTTACGATTTTAGTGTGGATTTAAGTTTATATGATGCTTTAATCTGTACTTCAAAAAATGCTTTAAAAGCTTTACAACATGCAAAAATCACTTTAAATTTTAAACTCAATTTATACGCTGTAGGACAAAGTACAGCTCAATACGCTAAAAATTTAGGTTTTAAAAAGATTAAAATTCCATCAAAGGCTTATGGAAAAGATCTTTTTCTTGAATTTAAAGAGGAATTAAAAACGCAAAAATGTTTATATTTAAGGGCTAAAAATATTGTTTCAACTTTAAATTTGGATCTTAAAAATGTAGGTGTGGATTTAGATGAAATGATTGTTTATGAAAATGTTTTTAAAAAAGGCGACAAAAAACTTACTCATCCTGCTATTTTTATATTTACCTCTCCTTTAAGTGTAGAAAATTTTTTAAAATTTTATAGCTTAAAAGAAGAAGATAAGGTTGTAGTTATAGGGCAAAGCACAGCAAAGAAGCTTTTAAATTTTAAAAATCTTTATATATGTGAAAACCAAAGTCTTTTAGAGTGTGTTAAGCTTGCTAAGACTTTGGTTTAATTTTTTAAATTCCAAAAATTTTCTTTGGGATAAATGATAATGCTTTTTGTAAGTAAAATTTCATCATTGACATTTTTATCACGATTTAAAGCAATGCTAATGTGGGCTATAATAACACCATCTTTGCTTAAATTTGCATCGGGATTAAAGTTGGAAAATTTAAAATTAACACATTGTGCAATAGGATAAAAGTATTTTATTTTAATCAAAGCTTTTGCGTAATTAAAATATATATTATCTAAACATTCTTTATTTTCTTGCTTTGCTTGATATAAAAAATATTTAGAAAATTGTGTTGCATTATGACTTAAAATTTGAGCTTGAAGGTAGTAATAACTATCTTGGATTATTTTTGGAGTGTAGCTAGATATGTTTAAGGTCAAGCTCATCCATAGACTTATTAGTAATATTAAAAAAATTGTCCAAATTAAAACATAAGCTTTTTTCATAGTAAAATTCTTTTTTCAAGGCAATATGTTGTTTGTCTTTTTAGGCAAATTTTTAATTTATTGTTTTGCAGGTTAAATGAGCTTATGTTTTTAGAAATTAATCCTTGTTGGTTTAATTGTTCATTAAATTTTGGCTTTATTTCATATATAAGTCCTTCATTTTGCAATTTGATAACTAATTGAGCTTGCAAAGGAATAAAACTACCTGTAAAATTTGCAGATATACCATTTTCCAAGATGGATATTTTTTCAATCTTATTAATTTTATAAGCATAGCTAATATGCTCATTGTCGTTATATAAATCTTTTCTGTTTTGGAGTTGTGTTTTAAAATCAGAATGAGGTGAATAAAGTGTATGATTATTTTCTAAAATAAGAGCAGAATTAATAAGATAAAGTTTATTATCTTTTAGGCTAATTAACTCATCTTTTAAAAGACATTTTAATGTATTTTGTGAAAATGTAATATTAATACAATTTTGTATTAATTTTTCTATTTTAAGCAAGTTTAAATGTGTTTGAGTGATAAGATTGTTTGTATGTAAAGCAGTGAAATTTAAATGATAAAAATCCATTAAAGGTTTTGAAAGTAAGCTAGCTATAAAAGTAAAAAGTATTAGCGATAATATAAGTTCAAAAAGTGTAAAAGCTTTGCTCATTCTTTAAAATAAACACTATAATTTTGATCTTGAAAATATAATTTTTGAAATTGAAATATACCATCATTAACAAACTGTTCTTGTAAAATTATAGGTTTTAAGGCTGAAGTTTGAAGTATGATGGTTTTAAAAATGGGCTTTTCATATAATTCTTCTTGAAGTTTATAGAGTCTTTCAAAAATATTTAAATTTTCATAGTTTTTGTAAAGTTGAGTATAATAATAAAAAATGCCAATGAAAATTAAAGATATGATCGTTATAGCACTAATACTTTCTATAAGTATGAAAGCCTTTTTCATTTAGCGCTGCTAGCATTTATGGCTTCAAAAAAACTTCCGCGAATTGCTTTTTGTTCGAGTATTTTTATGCCTTTTATTGTAACTCCGCCAGGAGAGCAAATATTTTCTTTGATAATAGCTGGATGTTCATGTTCTAGTAAAGCACTAGAGCTTTTAAATAAAGAGCGCGTAAGATTGAGACTAAGTTCTTTTGACAAACCTTCATAAACTCCAGCATTAGCAATACTTTCTGCTATAAGTGCTAAAAAAGCAGGAGCGCAGCCGCTAATCGCCATAGCTGCATTCATTTGTATTTCATTATCTAATTTATAAGCCGAGCCAAAAGTTTTTAAAATGTCTAAAATTTCATTTTCAAAATGAGAGTTTTTAAGTATATATGGTGTGGTTGAAGCCTTATATTTAGCTGCTGTATTAGGCATTATTCTAACATAATTTTGAGCTTTGATGGTTTGTAGTTTTTCAAAATCAACATTGGCTAAAACAGAGATTAAGATACGTGCTTGTCCTTTTAGCATTTGAGCAATATTTTCTAAAGCATAGGGTTTAAATGCTAAAATAACATCTTTACCTTCTATGTTAAAATCTTTGTAAAGTAAGGTTTTAAAGCCTTCTTTGGTGAGGGCTTGAAGTTTTTCTATACTTCTTCCTACTATACAAATTTCATAATCATCTTTTAATCCATAGGCTAAGGCTGTTGCCATAGCTCCATTTGCAAGTATATAGAGCATTATTTTTTAATATAATTAGCAATTTGATCAGCTTGAAAAAAGTCCGGATAATTAACTGTATCTAGTATCACTTGTACCATAGTATTATTATCAAGATTAATGACTACTGGAGCTAGAAAATTCACTGTCGATTCTTCAATGCTTTTTGCTATGGCTACTATATTAAAAATTTTCATATTAGATTCAGGTGTTAAAGAAAGAAGCTCTTGATAATAAGTTGGTATATCAAATTCATAATCAGGTCTAATTAAATAAGGATTAATTAAAACAAAAGAAAAGTCTTTACCATCAAGACTTTTAAGTCTTACAAATACTTCATCGATAGTTGAAAATTCCATATTTTTGGTTTCTTCAAAACCTAAGATAGGGCATTTAACAGCTAGGGTCATGTTTTCTCCTCAAGTTATAATGTTTAATATTTTAACATAAAATAAGCAATAATCATTCCAAAAATTTTAAATTATTTAATTAATTTTATTATAATTTTAGAAGAACATAATTATAAAATCGTTAAAATATAGATTTTTGAGAATATAAATCAAGGTGAAGTATGAAAAAAGGTATTTTTTTATTGGTTTTTTTAAGTGTTTTTTTTAATGCGTGTAGTACGAAAAATGATGAAGGTTTATACAATCTTAGTGCTAGTGAGTGGTATAAGCAAATTATTAAAGATTTACAGGACAAGGATTTGGAAAAAGCCGATGATCATTATAATGGCATGGCAAGTGAGCACATTGCCGATCCTTTATTGGAAACTACTTTAATTATTTTAGCACAAGCTCATATGGATGAAGAGGAATATAAGTTAGCTGAATTTTATTTAGATGAATATAATAAAAAATTTGGAAATTCACGCAATGCTGATTATATTCGCTATCTTAAAATTAAAGCAAAATTTGATGCATTTGCAGTGCCAAATCGTAATCAGGCTTTAATGCTTGAAAGCCAAAAAGAAATAGATACTTTTTTGAAAGATTATCCTTATACAGAATATGAACCTTTGGTTCAGACAATGCTTACAAAATTTAATTTAGCGGTTTTTTATCTTAATAGTACTATAGAAAATCTATACCAGCGCATAGGGCATGATGAAAGTGCACAAATTTATAAACAAAGACTTCAAGAAAGTGAATTTTATCAGCAAAGTATTATCAAACCTGAGCTTCCTTGGTATAGAAGTATATTTGAAAGATTTTAATAAACAAGGAAAATAAATGCAGATTGAAGAGATACAAAATTATCCAGCAAATTTACCAGTATTGGTTGAAGATGAATTATTTTTATATCCTTTTATGATAACTCCTATTTTTATTAACGATTCATCCAATATGAAAGCTTTAGATCTTGCGATTAAAAATGATAGTATGCTTTTTGTTGCGCCTTCAAGGTTGGAAAATGGAAGAAATTTTGATGAAATTTATAATTGTGGAGTGATTGGGACTATCATGCGAAAAGTTCCTTTACCTGATGGAAGGGTGAAAATACTTTTTCAAGGATATGCTAAGGGTAAAATTATAGAGCAAATTTCTAATAAACCTTTAGAAGCCAAGATAGAACTTATAAAAGAAGACTTTTTAGAAGGAACTAAAAAAGAAGCACTTCTTGAAGTTTTAAAAGAGAAGGTAAAAAATTTGGCAAATATTAGTCATTATTTTTCTCCGGATCTTTTAAGAACAATTGAAGAAGGTTTTGATGCATCTAGGATTTGTGATTTGATTTTAAATACTGTGCGTATTAAAAAACAAGTTGCTTATGAGTTTTTTGTTTTAACAGATCTTGAGCAAAAATTAGTAAAATTAATAGATTTAATTGTTCAAGAAATAGAAGCCAATAAAATTCAAAAAGAAATTAAAAACAAAGTACATTCTCGTATTGACAAGGTAAATAAAGAATATTTTTTAAAAGAACAATTAAGACAAATTCAAAAAGAGCTTGGTTCTGATACACAAAAAGAAGATGAGGTTAGAGAATATCAAAAGCGTCTGGAGTTAAAGAAGAAATTTATGCACGAAGACGCTTATAAAGAAATCAAAAAACAAATTGAAAAATTCGAACGCATTCATCAAGATAATTCCGAGGCATCGATGATTCAAACTTACATAGAAACAGCATTAGATGTTCCTTTTGAAAAAATTTCTAAGAAAAAACTTGATATTAAAGAAGTTTCAAAACAGCTCAACCATGATCATTATGCATTAAATAAGCCAAAAGAACGCATAGAAGAATATTTTGCAGTTAGGGAGCTTTTAGAAAAAAGAAAAATAGCAGAAAAAGATGGTGCTAAAGTTATACTTTGTCTTTATGGGCCTCCTGGCGTGGGTAAAACTTCACTGGCAAATTCTGTTTCAAAAGCTTTAAAAAGAGAGCTTATTCGTATAGCCTTAGGCGGACTTGAAGATGTTAATGAGCTGCGTGGTCATCGTAGAACTTATATAGGCGCTATGCCTGGACGTATTACCCAAGGACTTATAGAGGCAAAACAAATTAATCCTGTAATTGTATTGGATGAAATTGATAAATTAAATCGCAGTTTTAGAGGAGATCCAAGTGCGGTGCTTTTAGAAATTTTAGATCCAGAGCAAAATTCTAAATTTAGGGATTATTATTTAAATTTTAATATTGATTTAAGTAAAGTCATTTTTATAGCAACGGCAAATGATATTAGCAATATTCCTGCACCTTTAAGAGATAGAATGGAATTTATAGAACTTAGCTCTTATACTCCAAGTGAAAAATTTCATATAATGAAAAAATATTTAATTCCAGATGAGCTTAAAAAACATGGCTTAAAATCCAATGAATTATCTATTGATGATGAAACTATAGAGTTAATCATTAGTGATTATACTCGTGAATCAGGAGTTAGAAATTTGCGTCGCAAAGTGGCAGAGTTGTGTCGTAAGAGTGCTAAAAAACTACTTTTAGAAAATATTAAAAAAGTCATTATTAATACAAAAAATTTGAATGAATTTTTAGATAAAAAAGTTTTTGAAATAGAAAAAAATAATGGAGAAAATCAAGTAGGTCAGGTTAATGGTTTGGCTTGGACAAGTGTAGGTGGAGATGTTTTAAAAGTAGAGGCTGTAAAAATTAAAGGTAAAGGAGAATTAACGCTCACGGGAAGTTTGGGTGATGTAATGAAAGAATCAGCTAGAATTGCTTTTAGCATGATAAAAGTTTTAATCGATGAAGGAAAAATAAAAATACCTAAAAAAATAATTATCGATCCTAAAGTTAATGTTTATGATAGTTATAATATTCATATACATGTGCCAGATGGAGCTACTCCAAAAGATGGCCCAAGTGCAGGCATTACGATAAGCACAGCTATTGCTTCTATTTTTAGTGATAAAAAGGTTAAAGCAGATGTTGCAATGACAGGTGAAATAGATTTAAAAGGAAAAGTTTTACCAATAGGCGGATTAAAAGAAAAATTAATTGCAGCTTATAAAGCAGATATAAAAACAGCTTTAATCCCAAGAAAAAATTACGAAAGGGATTTAAAAGATATTCCTAGTGAGGTTAGAGACAATATGGAAATCATTGCTGTTGATACTTTTAGTGATGTTTTAGAATATACTTTGGTTTAATTTTATTTTGAGAATAAATGTATAAGAAAGCAAACTTTTTACAAGTTTGCTTTTAAAAGATTATAGTCCTTCAAAAGGATTATTGATTACTTCTTTTCTATCTACTATATAAGGGATAAGAGCTACATGTCTTGCACGTTTGATTGCAACTTCTACCATTTCTTGGTATTTTTTGCTTGTACCTGTTAAACGGCGTGGCATGATTTTAAATCTTTCAGATAAAGCATGTTTTAACATTGCTGTATCTTTATAATCAATAAATTCAACTTTTGCTTCAGTGTATTTGCAATATTTGCGAGAGTATTTTCTTTTTTCTGCCATAGTTTATCCTTTAAAATGGTAAATTAGTATCATCGCTATCATAAGCATCGATATCAATTTCTTTTAATTTTTCTTCGTGTTGTGGGTTTTGGTTTCTTTGTGGAGCAGGGTTTGCTTTTGCTTTATTAAAATTTTGATTTTCACTCATATAAGGATCATAGCTTTGATTTTCATAGTTTCCACTATAATTGTTGTTTGAAAAGCTATTATTGCCAAAATTTCCGCCTTGTTGTGGAGCATTGGAATTGCCAAGCATTTCCATATTTTCAACTTGAATGCTATGTTTAGAGCGATTTTGTCCATTTTGATCACTCCATTGTTCAAATCTCAAACGTCCTTCTATGAGTACTTTTGAACCTTTTGTAAGGTATTGGTTTGCAACTTCTGCGGTGCGACCATAAAAGCTTATATCAATAAAGCAAGTTTCTTCTCTTTTTTCTCCATTTGTGGTAAATCTTCTTGTTACTGCTATAGCGGAAGCTCCAATAGCACTACCGCTTTGTGCATAACGCATTTCTATATCACGTGTAAGATTTCCAACCAAAACAACTTTGTTAAACATCTTTTTCCTTATTGAATTTCAGGAGCATCTAAAGGTTTGATTTCTTTTTTAGATTGCTTAATCCCGTGGCTTAGTTTTTCCCAAGCTGCAATTTCTTTTTTATTTTCATATTTTACGATTAAAAATCTTATTACTTCTTCAGTGATTCTTAACACCCTTTCAAGCTCAGCAATCAAGTTTGTAGGAGCTTTGAAATAAATCACAAAATAAGTTCCTCTTTCGTATTTTTTGATTTTATACGCTAATTTTCTAGTGCCCATTGGAACAACAGTTTCAATTTCTGCACCATTTTTGGTTAGGACTTCTTTAACGAATTCCAACTTCGCATTCACTTCCTCTTCGGTAAGTGTTGGTTTTAAGATAAATAAAACCTCATAATGTTTCATCTTTTCTCCTTATGGATATTAAAGCCCATTTTATGAGCAAGGATTTTGCATAAAGCAAGACTAGATTATATCAAAATATACTTAATTTATACTTCAATAAGTGTTGTAACTTTTTGTAATTACCTGTTTATAATTTAAAGGTGAATTTTAACCTTTTATCTTAATCCGTGATATAATTAATTTAAGTTGCGAATTATTAAAAAGGAGGGTGGATATGAATAGTACAAAACCTATTCGTTGGTTTACTTTTATTGTTTTAGTTATTGGTGGGGGAACTGTTTTTAAACTTTCCTCTTTAAAAGATGCTTTTTATGTGCCTATGCAAGAATTTATGAATCTTAGCAATACACAAATTGGACTTGCACTTTCAGTTTATGGCATAGTGCAAACGGTAGGAAATTTTGCATCTATTTATATAGCAGATAGATTTTCTAAAAAAATACTTATTCCTTTTTCATTGGTTTGCGTGGGTTTGGTTGGAATTTATATTTCTACTTTTCCTTCTTTTTATGGAATTTTAATAGCTTGGGGTTTGCTTTCTTTATTTGGAGAAGTTGTGTATTGGCCTGTTTTGCTTAAAGCCATTCGCTTGCTTGGAGATTCTACTCAGCAAGGGAGACTTTTTGGATTTTTGGAAGCAGGGCGTGGAGTTATAGATACTATAGTTGCTTTTAGTGCTTTGGGAATTTTTTTACTTTTAGGTTCTGGCGCAGGTGGACTTAAGGCCGCTATATTATTTTATAGTGCTTGTGTAATTATAGCAGGTATTTTGGCATATTTTCTACTTGAAGATGACAAAATCAAAACCCAAGATGAACAAGGAAATGAAATCAGCAGAAACAAAGCTGCTTGGAATGGAGTTATTAAAGCGATTAAAACTCCTGAAATTTGGGTGGTATCTTTGACTATTTTTACTATTTATTCTGTGTATTGTGGTTTGACTTATTTTATTCCATTTTTAAAAGATATTTATGGTATGCCTGTGGTTTTGGTCGGTGCTTATGGTATTATCAATCAATACACTTTAAAATTAGTAGGTGGACCAATTGGGGGATATTTAGCAGATAAAACCTTTAAATCTTCAACAAGATATTTGCGTTTCGCTTTGATTTTAGCAGCCTTGGCCATATTAATTTTTGTTTTTATGCCCCATGAGAAATTAAATATTTATTTTGGTATGAGTTTAACCTTAGGTTTTGCCGCTCTTGTTTTTACTATGCGTGCAACATTTTTTGCTCCTGTGGATGAGATAGAAATACCTAGGGAAATTAGTGGAGCTGCTATGAGTATAGCTTGTATTTTTGGTTATTCTCCACAACTTTTTTGTTTTGCACTTTATGGTTTTATGATCGATCGTTTTAAGGGTTTATTAGGCTATCAAATTGTTTTTGTGTTAATGGGGATTTTTGCTATTTGTGGTGTGATTGTAACTACGATTTTCTTAAGATGATAGCTAGAAAAAAAGCATTAAAAGGAGTGGCATCATGAAAATAGGTTTAGAAACTGAAAGCATGCATTTATGGTTTCAAAATGGCAGGATGGATATATTTTCTTATATCGATTTTGCTAAAAATTTGGGCTGTGAGGGTGTGATTATAAATATCATTAAAGACTTTGGTTTGGATGAAGAATGGGGATGCTTAGGAAGCGATGACGAAAATCATCTTAAAAAAATTAAAGCCAAATTGGATGAATACAATATGTATTGTGAGATTGACTCTAAGGGTTTTAATAGGGATAAATTTGAAAAAATTGCTAAAGCAGCTTCTATTTTAGGCGCTAAAATTATACGCTCTTATGTGCCCTTAACCGATAAAAATAAAAAGGTTAAACATGCTAGCGATGGGGCTTATGATGATTCTAAAATTACTGCTAGATTCGATAAAGAAGATTTTTTAGCTACAAAAGATGAAATAAAAGCTTTGATACCGATTTTGGAAAAATATGATTTAAAACTTGCTATAGAAAATCATGAGTATCAAACTTCAGAGGATTTGCTTGATTTGTTGAAATTGATCAATCATCCTAAAATAGGATTTTTATATGATTTTGGAAATTCCATGATGGCCTATGAAGATCCTATAAAAGCTTGCAAAGACATGGCTAAATATACTTTTAGCACGCATTGTAAGGATCATATAGTTTTCATTGAAGAGGGTGTAGAATATGTTTGCGGCGTTCCTTTGGGAGAAGGAAATTTAGACATTAAAACTTGTGTAGAAATTCTTAAAAAAGAAGGACTTGACCGTATTAATGTAGAGCAATGTTATCCTTATTGTGCGACTTTTAAAAGAGAAAAAGGAACAGGTGAGGTTAAAGAATTAGGCAAAGGGGCTTTTAAGATAGAAAAAGCTTTGTTTGAAGATTTAAAAGCTATGCAGTATTATTATCCTCAAGAAGTATCTCAAGAATGCTTAGAGAGGCTTTTAAAACTTCAAAAAAAAGGTTGTGAGAAAAGTGTAGAATATTTAAAAAGTATTATTTAGATAAAATTTGAAATAAATTTTGTTTAATATTTTCAAGCATAGCAAAACGTTTTTTATACATGGAGCGTTTTTGCGAAGGGATTTCTTCTAGGTTTTTTTGAGAGTGGTGGAGTTTATAGTATTTGTGTTTATTGATTTTTATTAATTCTCCACCATTTTCTAGCCAAATTTTTTGATAATCTACAAAATAGCCTTTTTCCTTTCCTTTTTGAGAGCGGATTTGATTTTTTTCATGTACACCTAAAGTAGCTTGAAGTTTTAAAATTTCACAAAGCATCTTAGAGCATTCTATAAGTAAAGCAACAGGGCGCAAACCATGACATTTTTTAGTTAAAATTTTATTAATTTCTAAAATATTAAAATCTTTGTATTTATACCCTTGTATACAAGAAAGTAGAAGATTGTTTTCTAAAGTAAAGCAAAAATTACATTGTAAGATTGTGTATTTTTTAAATTTTAAAGAAAAAGCCCAAAAACCTTCTTCGCAAACATTATAGTTATATCCTAAAAAAAGCTCAAAATCTTCATCAAAAGAAAAAATTATTTGTTCTTCGGGAAGAAATTTAAAACAAGCAAGTCCCTTATCAACATCATAAATAAGTGTTTTAACGCGTTCATTTGCTTTAAAACTTTTATCGCAAAATCTTCTTGTAGCATTGTAACAAGCATAGGGTCTTTGAGAGAAAAAGTCTTTTAAATGTTTATTTTTTTCTTCATTAAGCGTTTTTTCTAGAAGTCTTACTTGAGGAAAATATAAAATTTTTCTTGCTTGAAAACGCAAATAGCGCCAAAAGATTATACTTTTTCTTCTATCAGTAAAATTTGGAATAGGGTAGGAAAATTTTTTATTCACCTATAATCCTTGATATATCATTATAAGTTGCAAAGAGCATTAGACTTAAAAGTATTGCCATGCCTGTATAGCTTAAATATTCAAAAGCACGCTGTGGAACTTTGCGTCTAAAAATCATTTCATAAATATTAAAAAGTATATGTCCTCCATCAAGCATAGGAATAGGTAAAAGATTTAAAATGCCTAAATTTATAGAAATTAAAGCAGTGATAAATAAAAGTAAAGTAAAGCTATTTTGTGCAGCCTTTGAGGTAATTTCAGTCATGGTGATAATACCGCCTAAATTTTTTGCTTCAACTTCACCACTTATGAGTTTTACAATACCCTTGATGATAAGTGTGGAAGCTTGAAAACTTTCTTGTGAGGCATATTTAAAACTTTCTAAACCTTGGTGTTTTACAAGAGTGCTTACCCCATTTGGACTGACTCCAAGTTGAGGTTTTTCAACGATTTGTCCAAAGTCATTATATCCTTGTCCTATTTTTGGAGTTAAAATAAATTCTAAATTTTTTCCTTCTCTATCGATTAATATTTTCAAAGGCTCTAAACTTAAATGCTTTGAAATTTCATCAAAGCTTTGAATTCTTATACCGTTAATTTCTAAGATAGTATCATTTTTTTGAAGTCCTATGTCTTGTGCAGCAGAGTTTGGCGCTATGCTTCCTATTTGCGGAGCAAGTTTGCTTAGACCTAAATTTCCTATGACAATATAAAGAAAAAAAGCTAAAATCAGGTTAAAAAATGGTCCAGCAAAAAGAATATAAATCTTTTTTAAAGGACTTAAAATACTATAGCTATCTTTGTCTAGATTTTCAAAACCAGGACGCATATCATCTTGTCCTTTAAGTTTAACATATCCTCCAAGTGGTAAAGCGCTTAAGCGATAGTTTGTGCCTTTAAATTCACGTTCTATAAGACTTTTTCCAAATCCTATGCTAAAGACTTCAACTTTTACACCCAAAGATCTTGCAGCTAAAAAATGTCCTAATTCGTGAAAGAAGATTAAAAATGAGATGACTAAAACAGTTGCTAAAAATTCAATAGAATAAAATTTAATTCCCAAAATCAAAATAACAATTAAAAACAATAAAGATCTCATTTTTCTCCTTTTTTTTGAGCTTTTGTATAAGTATAGATGTATTCAAATCCAGAATAAAGAGTTAAAATCAAAGCTATGTAAAGTAGAATTCCTCCGCCTATCCACTCCATGATTAAAAATCCTATCGCAGTCATTTGAAAAGCGGTTTTAAGTTTGCCTGCAAAAGAAGCATTGACATTTAAATTTTCGCTAATCATCACAACTCTAAAACCTGTGATAAAAAATTCCCTTACTAGTATAATATAAATTACCCATTCATTAGCTTTTCCTGTAAGTAAAAGCCCTAAAAAAGCTGCTAATACAAGCATTTTATCAGCTAATGGATCTAAGATTCCACCCAGTTTTGTAGTTTGCTTCCAAGTTCTTGCGATGTATCCATCAAAAAAATCACTTAAAGCCGCTAATGAAAAAGTTAAAGCAGCAAAATAGTTAATCCAACTTTGATGAATATTTTCAAATTTATGAATTAGTAAAAAAAATAATAAAGGTGCTAAAACCATTCTAAAAATCGCCAAGATATTGGGTAAATTCATAACAAGCCTTGTGAAATTAAATGTAAAATTATAATCAAAATTGTATAAAATTTAAGCAAAGACTTAGTAAAAATACAAAAAAGAATCAGTTTATTTTTATTTAAATTTTGCTTTTAAGCAAAATTTAAATAAATTTTACAACTTCATCAAAACTAAAACGATTTTTTTGAGGATTTTTTTCATCGTTGCAATATCCTAAAGCCACCACCAAACTTGATCTTTCTTTTTGAATATCAAGTGATAAATAAGAATCAAGCTTTTCTTTATCAAAACCACCTATAGTGCAGCTTGCTATATTTAAAGCATTAGCACTGTAAAGTATGCTAGCTAGAGCTATATGAGCTTGTTCTCTTGCATAAGATATTTTTTGTTCTTGATTTAGAGATTTTAAAAAAGGCATATAAGTATGTAAGCGTTTTTGAATTTCTGTTTCACTCATATCTCTTTTTCTAAGTTTTTCTTCAAAATAATCTAAAAAATCAAGTCTTGAAATGATGATAATTAATGCAGCACAATCTTTTACATGTTTTTGTTGGTTGCAAATTTTAGAAAGTTCTTCTTTTCTTTTTTCATCTTGCACTGCTATAAATTTCCAAGGTTCCAGTCCTAAGGAGCTGGGGCTTAATCTTGCTATTTCTAAAATAGAATTTAAATCCTCTTTATTGAGTTTTTCATTTTTAAAATTTCTACAAGAATATCTTGTGCTAAAAATTTCAAGTTCTTTTTTCATTATTTTTCCTTGTAAAATTCGACGACTTCATTAAAATTTAAGCGTTGAGTAGAATATTTTGGTTCGTGGGCTTTATATCCTAAGGATAAAATTACAGCAGTTTCAAAAGGATAAGTTAAATTAAGAAAATTATCAATCTTAGCTTTTTCAAATCCACCTATCATACAAGAATCAATACCCAAGCTCATTGCAGCTAGCGACATTTGCATCATAGCAAGATAGCATTGAAGTTGTGCGTAATGATAGAGTTCATTATCATTCATTGCATTGGTTTTATGGGTGTAAATTTCTAAAATTTTTTGAAAATTTTCTTCGCTAGAACCTGAGAAACGACGCACTTGTTTTTGTACAAATTCATCTTTGCTTTGGAGATCTTTTCTTGCTAGAAAAATGATATTATGACTCGCACTTGCTACATTTTGTTGATTGTAACATAGGGTTGAGAGTTTAAGATTGTGTTCTTTTTGTTCCAATACTACAAATTTCCAAGGCTCAAATCCATGTGAGCTTGGGGCTAAGACTCCACTTTCTAAGATAAAATGCAAATCCTTTTTATTGATTTTTTTATCATTAAAAAGTTTACAAGCTCTGCGTTTTGAAATTAGTTCTTTAAAATTCATTTTATTCCTTAAAATCAAAAAATAATAATATTAATTATAAAATGCAAAGCTTAATCAAAAAATATTATAGTTTGATATTTTTCTTAAAAACAAAACCGGATTTTTCAAAACCCATTTTTTGGATATAAAATTCATGAGCTTGTGTTCTAAAAAAACTTGAACTTAGTTCTAATTCTTCATATCCTTGATCTTTTGCCCAAATTTGGATTTTTTTCAAAAAAGCTTGACCTATACCTTTTCCTCTTAAAGCTTCATCTACGACAAAATCACAAATATAAAGACAATGGTTATGATAAAGTACATTAAAAGGCATGACTCCACAAGCTGCTTTGTAGCTTCCCTCATTTTCATAGGCAAAAAGTTTATAATGTTGAGTTTGTGTAGCAAGTTGGAATTTGTCTAAAAAATCTTTCAAAGATAGGTTATTTCTTAATTGTTTTATCAAGGGATAAATTTTTTCCAAGTCTTCTTTTAGCTTAATTTCTTTCATTGTTTAAATCCCTTAAATTTCAAAAATCTCAGGTTTTAATTTTAAAAGTAGGCAAAAAGTTGCCAAAACAGCTTGTTCTTGCATAAATTCACGATCTCCATCTAAATAAAGCGTTTCTTGGATAAAAGTTCCATCTCTAAACATTGCACCTATATAAATAGTGCCCGATTTTATTTTTCCCTCATCTTTTTCGCCAACTACTCCGCTAATAGCTAAGGCAAAATCAGGATTAGCTGTTTTAAAAATACCTTTTAGCATAAAATAAACACAACGTTCACTGTATTCGCCATTATTTTCTAAGACGCTTTCGCTAATTCCAAGCCATTCGTGTTTGATGCGGTTGGAATAACTTATAATAGATCCTTCGAAAATTTCACTTACACCTGAAATTTTGGTTAAGGTGCTTGCACAAAGTCCGCCTGTGCAACTTTCAGCAAAAGAAATTTTTAATTTTTTTTCTAAAAGTTTAGAGCTTATAAAATGTATAGGATCTTTACCTAAAAACACCTTTTGTCCAAAAAGATTTTTTACGCTATTTAAAAAACCATCAAGTTTTCCAAAATTAGCGCAAGTGGCCTTAATAAGCACAAGATTATCTAAAAGCTTGGTTGATTTTATGCTTATCTCATAAGATTTTGTTAGGGTTTGCAGTAGTAATATAGCGCTTTCATCATCCATGCCAAAAATGCAAAAATATGCAAAATTTAATTTTATATGCCCAAGAAGATTGGGTAATTTTTCGCTTGGATTTATTTTAACGACATTGATTTTTGAATTTGAAAAATTACACACAAAGCTATTTTTACTAAATTCTGCTTTATCTGGAACCAAGGTATCATCTTTTAAGATAAGATTATCATCATTTAAAGTTGCTAAAATTTTAGCAACAGTCGCATAATGCAAAGGGCTTGTAAATAAAGTGATAAAATCATACTGATTTAAGAGGTTTTCAAGCAAAAAGGGTAAATCTTTATCGGTTTTATTTTGTATGCGAATTTCGTTAATTTCTTTAAATTTTTCTTCATAAGTTCTATAAATATAATTTTTGAATTTTTCGTTTATAGTAAGCTCATCTCCTATAAGATAAAGCAAATGTTTCATAAATTTTCCTTTTTTTCTTATAATTATAGCCAAAAACAAAGTAGAAATTAAAGCTAATTTGAGTAGAATTTAAGATTATTAAAAATTAGGTGGAAAAAATGGACTACAAAGAAACTCTACTTTTGCCCAGCACTACTTTTGCTATGCGGGCGAATTTAGCGGAACTTGAACCGCAAAGATTTAAAAAATGGTTTGAGCAAAATTATGCTTATGAAAAAATGAAAGAAAATCGCAAAAATGCGAAAAAAAGTTTTACCTTGCACGATGGCCCCCCTTATGCTAACGGACATATTCATATAGGACATGCTTTAAATAAAATTTTAAAAGAAACTATTATCAAAACGCATTATTTTAAAGGTGAGAGTGTGCGTTTTACTCCAGGGTGGGATTGTCATGGTTTACCTATAGAACAACAAGTAGAAGTAAAGCTTGGAGAAAAGAAAAAAAGCTTAAGCAAGAAAGAAATTCGTGAGTTTTGCAGACAACATGCGAGTGAATTTGTAGATATCCAAAGAGAAGAATTTAAAAATTTAGGCATTATTGCGGATTGGGATAAGCCTTATTTGACTATGAAATTTGAGTTTGAAGCAGCGATTTATAGAACTTTATGCGAGATTGCTAAAAAAGGCTTACTTTGTGAGCGTTCTAAACCTGTTTTTTGGAGTTGGGCGGCAAGGTCAGCTTTAGCGGAAGCTGAAGTAGAGTATCAAGATAAAGAAGATTATTCTATCTTTGTGGCTTTTGATTTAGATGTAAAAGCTTGCGAAAAATTAGGCGTTTCAAAAGCAAGCGCAGTGATATGGACAACTACGCCTTGGACTTTGGTGGCTAATCAAGCTATAGCCTTAAATCCTAACGAAAATTATGTGATCACTAAAGAAGGTTTGATTTTTGCAAGTGCTTTGCTTAAAAGCATGGTAGAAAAAGGACTTACAAGTGGAGAAATTCAAAAAGAACTCAACGCAAAAGAATTTGAAAAACTTGAAGCTATCAATCCTTTAAATGGAAGAAAATCTGTTTTAATTATGGGCGAGCATGTATTGATGGATGGTGGAAGTGGACTTGTACATACTGCACCAGGACATGGCGAAGATGATTACTATGCTTGTTTGAAATACGGTATTGAAGTTTTAATGCCTGTTGATGATAGTGGATGTTATGATGAAACTTTAAGAGCTAAAGGGCTTTTGCCTTCTCATTTGCTTGAAGAGTTTATAGGTCTTCATATTTTTAAGGCCAATGAAAAAATTTTAGAACTTTTAGGCGAAAAACTTTTACATTCTTCTAAATTTATACACTCTTATCCATTTTGTTGGAGAACGCATAAGCCTGTGATTTATAGAGCTACTAAACAATGGTTTATTTTAATGGATGAACCAAAACTTCAAGGAAAAACTTTAAGAGAGTGTGCAAAAGAACAACTTTTAAAAACAACCTTTTATCCGCAAAGTGGGGTAAAAAGAATAGGTTCTATGGTGGAAAATCGCCCAGATTGGTGTATTTCAAGACAAAGGGACTGGGGAACGCCTATAGCCTTTTTTAGAGATAAAAACACTAAAGAAGTGATTTTTGATGATGAACTTTTTGACTTTGTAGCAGCTATTTTTGAAAAACACGGTGCTGATGCGTGGTGGGAGTTTGAAATCAAAGATTTAATTCCTACAAATTCAAAATACAAAGCTGAAAATTTAGAAAAAGTATATGATATTTTAGATGTTTGGTTTGATAGCGGAAGTACTTTTAATGCAGTTTTAAATAGCGGACTTTATGACGCAGGAGAAAAAAGAGCAAGTATGTATTTAGAAGGAAGCGATCAGCATCGGGGTTGGTTTCAAAGCTCTTTGCTTGTAGGTACAGCGATCAATGAAAGCGCACCTTATGAAAGCATTTTAACTCATGGTTTTACCACCGATGAAAAAGGGCAAAAAATGTCTAAATCTAAAGGCAACGTGATCGCTCCTGAATATGTAGCAAAAACCTATGGAGTTGAAATTTTAAGACTTTGGATACTTTTAAGTGATTATTCAAGTGATTTAAAAATTTCAGACAATATCTTAAAACAAGTGGGCGAACAATACCGCAAAATAAGAAACACTATAAGATTTTTACTTGCTAATACCAATGATTTAAAAGATTTAGAAGTTAAAGAATTTAGTTTTATTGATAAATGGATATTAAGTCGTGCAACCAAAGTTTTTAAAGCAAGTAAAGAAGCATTTTTTGCTTATGAATTTGCTAAAGGTTTTAGTTTGCTTTTAAATTTTTTAAGTGCGGATTTAAGTGGGATTTATCTTGATATCAGTAAAGATAGACTTTATTGTGATAGCGAAAATGCTCAAAGAAGAAAATCTGCTCAAGTGGCTATGGCTTTGATAGCAAAAGAGCTTTTAAATTTACTTGCTCCAAATTTAAGCTATAGTGTAGATGAGGCTTTAGAACATGCTAATGTTTTAATCAAAGGCGATGCAAAAGATGTATTTGATCTAAGTTTAACTCAGGATTTTGATTATGATTTTGGTATAGATGATACATTTTTAATGAGTGCTAGAGAGAAATTTTTTGAACAAATTGATATGCTTAAAAAAGATAAAATCATTAAATCTACTTTGGAATTAAATTTAAACATCAGTTTTAATAAATTCCCAAATGAGGAATTAGCCGATTGGTTTATGGTAAGTCAAATCAGCAATGAAAATGAAGAAATTTTGGCTGAATTTGAAGTAGAGAATGAGAAATTTAAAATCACCAAAGCTTCACTTTGTAAATGCCCAAGATGTTGGAAACTTCAAAGTAAAAATGAAGAAACACCTTGTTTAAGATGTGAAGAAGTTTTAAAAGGAGTTCAATGCTAGAAAATCCGATTCCAAATAGTATTATCATCACAACTATAGCGGTGGTTTTGGCTTTTAGTGCTTTAGCAGTATTTTTGATCAAAAAAACAAAGGAAAATAAATGATAACTTTAAAAGAAGCTTTAAAATACTCCAAAGAAGAACTTGAAAATTTAAAAAAAGAACTCAATGAAAAAGCAAAAAAAGAAAAAAAATTAGGTGCTTATATTGAACAATTTTTAGATAAAGACTTAAGTGTTTCAGGTGAAGGTGTGCCTGTAGCTATAAAAGATAATATCAGCGTAAAGGGCTGGGAGCTTACTAGTGCGAGTAAGATTTTACAAGGTTATATTGCTCCTTATGATGCAAGTGCGATTGTTAATTTAAAAGCTAATGGTTTTTCTCCTTTTGGGCGTTGCAATATGGATGAATTTGCTATGGGAAGTTCAACAGCGAGTTCTTGTTATGGAAAAACTTTAAATCCTTTAAATTTTGAGCGTGTTCCAGGTGGGTCAAGTGGTGGAAGTGCTGCTGCGGTAGCGGGTGGCTTGGCTTTGGCAAGTTTGGGTTCTGATACAGGTGGATCTGTACGCCAACCTGCGGCTTTTTGTGGTTGTGTAGGATTTAAACCGAGTTATGGAAGAGTGAGTCGCTATGGCTTAGCTTCTTATTCTTCAAGTTTGGATCAAATCGGGGTTTTAACGCAAAATGTAGAAGATGCGGCAATTTTATATGATGCGATTGCAGGATATGACAAAATGGATAGCACAAGTGCAAATATCGAGTTTATCAAAACCGTTCCAAATTTAAATGCAAATAAAAAATTAAAAATCGCAGTGATTGAAAATTATGTCAATGATGCAGATAGTGAAGTAAAAAACGCACTTTTAAAAACCATAGATATGTTAAAAGCTAATGGACATGAGATTGTATATAAAAATTTGCTTGATTCTAAGTTTGATATCGCAGCGTATTATATCATCGCAACAGCTGAAGCAAGTGCAAATTTAAGCCGCTATGATGGGGTGCGTTATGGTAAGCGTTCTGAAAATATCCAAAATTTAAAAGAAATGTATGTAAATACACGCAGCGAAGGTTTTGGCGAAGAAGTAAAAAGAAGAATTTTGTTAGGAACTTTTGTTTTAAGCAGTGGATATTATGATGCGTATTATATCAAAGCGCAAAAAGCTAGAGCTTTTATCAAGGCAAAATATGAAGAAATTTTGCAAGATTGTGATCTTATTTTTATGCCTGTAACTCCTACAACGGCTTTTAAATTTGATACTCAAAAAAGCCCTATGCAAACTTATTTAGAAGATGTTTATACTATCTCTGTAAATTTAGCAGGGCTTGGAGGCATTAGTGTGCCTGTTGCAAAAGATAAAAAAGGGCTTAATATATCAGCACAACTGATTTGCAAAGCTTATGATGAACAAACCTTGTTAGACGGGGCTTTAAGTTTAGAACAAATGATTAAAAATTAAGGATGAAAGATGAAAATTGTAAAAAGAGCTTTAACTTTTGAAGATGTATTATTGCGTCCTGGGTATTCTGAAGTTCTACCTAAGGAAGTAAAAATTCACACTAAACTAACAAAAAATATCACTTTAAATATGCCTTTAATCTCTGCGGCTATGGATACTGTTACTGAACACAGAGCTGCTATCATGATGGCAAGACTTGGAGGGCTTGGAGTGATTCATAAAAATATGGATATAGCTTCACAGGTTAGAGAAGTAAAAAGAGTGAAAAAAAGCGAAAGTGGGGTGATTATCGATCCTATTTTTGTAAGTCCTAAGGCAAGTGTTGCGGAGGCTTTAGAAATTATGGCAGAGTATAGAATTTCAGGTGTTCCTGTAGTAGATGAAGATAAGAAACTAATAGGCATACTTACCAATCGTGATTTAAGATTTGAGAGCGATTTTTCAAATTTGGTTGAAAATGTTATGACTAAAATGCCTTTAATCACTACTCCAAAGGGTTGTACTTTAGATGATGCGGAAAAAATTTTCAGTACCAACAAAGTAGAAAAACTTCCTATAGTTGATGAACAAGGACGCTTGGAAGGACTTATCACTATAAAAGATCTTAAAAAACGCAAAGAATATCCTGATGCCAATAAAGATAATTTTGGAAGATTACGCGTGGGTGCGGCTATAGGAGTAGGGCAAATGGATCGTGTGGATGCTTTAGTTGAAGCTGGCGTTGATGTTGTTGTGCTTGATTCTGCGCATGGACATTCTAAGGGTATTATTGATACAGTAAAAGCGATTAAAACCAAATATCCAAATTTAGATCTTATCGCAGGAAATATCGCTACTGCAGCCGCAGCAAAAGCACTTTGCGAAGCAGGGGTGGATGCGGTTAAAGTAGGTATTGGGCCAGGAAGTATTTGTACTACACGTATTGTTTCAGGTGTGGGTGTGCCTCAAATTTCAGCCATTGATGAGTGCGTGGAAGAAGCAAATAAATTTGGCGTTCCTGTGATAGCTGATGGCGGGATTAAATATTCAGGTGATATTGCAAAAGCTTTAGCTGTAGGTGCGAGTTCCGTTATGATAGGATCGCTTTTAGCTGGAACAGATGAGAGTCCAGGAGAGCTTTTTACTTATCAAGGAAGACAATATAAGTCTTATCGTGGTATGGGTTCGCTTGGGGCTATGCAAAAGGGAAGTTCAGATAGATATTTTCAGCAAGGTACCGCTCAAGATAAACTCGTTCCTGAAGGTATAGAAGGGCGTGTTCCTTATGTGGGAAGTATAAGAAGCGTGGTGCATCAACTTTTAGGAGGTTTGCGTTCTTCTATGGGTTATGTTGGAGCTAAAGATATAGAAGATTTTCAAAAAAGGGCTGAATTTGTTGAAATTACTACCGCAGGGCTTAAAGAAAGTCATGTACATGATGTTACTATCACTCATGAAGCACCAAATTACAAGGTCAATCATCAATGAGTTTTGAAGAAAATTTAAAACACGCTAATGAATCTTTGGAAAAATTAAACAATCAAGAGCTTGCCTTAGATGAAAGTGTAAAAATTTACAAAGAGGGTTTAGAAAGTATCAAAAAAGCAAGACTTGAGCTTGAAAAAGCAAAATTAGAAGTGGAGCAAATCGATGAGTAAAATAGCGGCTTTACAGTTTCCAACTTTAGCTTTAAGTGAATCAAGGCTTGATTATTATCTCAAAGCTTCAAAAGACAATGGGGCAAATTTAGTAGTTTTGGGCGAATATGTGATCAACAGTTTTTTTACAGAACTTTTGCATATGCCAAAAAATATGATAAAAGAACAAAGTGAAGCTAAAAAAGAAAGCTTGATTAAACTTGCTAAAAAATACGAATTAGAAATCATCGCTCCTTATGTAAGCGTTGAAGCTAAAAGTTATAAAAAACTTTGCTTAAAAGTGACTCCAAATGGTGTTAAAAGTTATGAACAGCAAATTTTAATGCCTTATGAACATTGGAATGAAGAAAAATTTTTCAGCAACAAAACTCCATCAGAATTAAAAATTTTTACTTTTAATTATGAAAAATTAAAATGTGCTTTACTTTTTGGTTTTGAGACGCATTTTGATATTTTTTGGCAGCAGATTATGGCGAAAAAAATTGATTTGGTTATCGTTCCTAGTGCTTGTACCTTTGAAAGTAAACAAAGATGGGAAGAACTTTTAAAAACAAGAGCGTTTTTAAATTCCACTAGCATTTTAAGAGTCAATCGCATAGGCAAAACAAAAGATGAATGGAATTTTTACGGCGATACTTTGTTGATCAATGCTTTTGGCGAGATAGAAAGTAAATTAGGTTCTGAAGAAGAAATGCTTATTATAGAGCCTAAAAAAAGTGATGAAGCAAGAAAACTTTGGGGTTTTGATAAAATTCTTAAGAATTTTTAAAGAAGGTAAATATGAGAAAAATTTTACTTCAAATTTTTATTTTTAGCGTATTATTTATAGTAACTTTTGCCATTAATCGTATTTTAATGCAAAATTCTTTCATCCCTACAGGTTTAATTAGTGATAAAAATGAAATCTTTTTAATGTATCTTTTGGGTGTTTTTCATGATATAAGATTTTTAAGCGCAGCGTTTTTACCATTCTTGCTTTGTGGTTTTTTAAGTTTAATTTTTTCTAATATAAAAATAAATAATAAGTTAGTAATATATAGTAAAAATTTTTATTTCATTTTTTCAAGCGTTTATATAATTGTTCTTTCTTGTCTTTGTATAGGATTTTCTTATGCAAAATACTATTATTACGAAATTTACAAGACTAAATTTGATATTTTTATGTTTACTCTAAAAGATGATAATACAAAAACTATTTTAAGTATTATTTATCATGATTATCCAATTTTAAAAATTTTAGCTTTAATGTTGATTTTTGGAGTTTTTGTATTTTTTTTAAATTTGAAAATATTAAATTTAAAGCTAAAACCTGTTAATTTAAGATTATTTCCCTTAATAGCTTTAAATTTAATATTAATTATTGTTTATGTTATAGCCTTAAGGGGTCCCTTTAAGCATGTGGCTATAAATGTGCAAAATTATTCTTTTAGTGAATATAGTGTTGTAAATGATACAATGTTAAATCCAATTATGGCATTTTCTTGGGCTTTAAAACAATATAAAGAAGAAGCGGCTTTGAAGGTTATCACACCTTTGAAAGCACAAGAACTTAAAGAAAAACTTTTTGATTATTTGCATCAAAGTCCTATAAATCTAAAAGCTGAAAAGAATCATCCTAGTGTATTTGTTAACTTAATGGAAAGTTTTGGGCTTAATTTGGCTGATTTTGCAAATACAGAACATAATTTTTTAGGTTCGTTAGATAAACATTTTAAGCAAGATTTTTTATTCAAACGCTTTTTGAGTTCTAGTAATGGAACTATACCAAGTTTTGCAAACTTATTTTTTGTAAGTCCATTTTCTAATATTTCTACAAGCAAATTTCAGAAAACTTATTTGGATTTAACACCTATTGCTGTTTATAAGAAAGCAGGATATAAGGTGATTTTTGTAAGTGCAGGTAATGGATCTTGGCAAAATATTAAAAATTATCTCAGTATTTTGGGAGTAGATGAGATTATAGATGAAAATATTTTAATGAAAGAATATAATGGAGCAAAAGATAGTGAAAATGGTTATGGGGTAGCTGATGAGTTTTTATATAAAAAAGTTTATGACTTGCTTCAAAAAAATCTACACAACACCCTTATAATTGCTCTTACTATTTCTAATCATCCACCTTATAAAATTCCACAAAATGATTTGCCAAAATTACAAAACATTCCGCAAACTTTACTTAATATGCTTCCTTATGAAAAAGATAAACAAGATAATATTATCAAAGCTTATACTTATGCAAATAATGAATTTGGAAAATTTCTAGATAAAGTAAAACAAAGTCCATTCAAGAATAGTGTTATTATAGCAGCAACTGGAGATCATAGAGTACGCGAAATGAGTATAGATTTAAATTCCCAAAAAGCTTTTGCTTATAGTGTACCTTTTTATCTTTATATTCCTAAGGATTTACAAGATAATATTTATTATGATAAAGATCGTGTAGGATCTCATAAAGATATTTTTCCAACTCTTTATGCTTTAAGTTTAAATAATGTTAAGTATTTAAGCGTAGGCGGAAGAAATATGTTAGCAAGGCCAAGTGATGAGAAATTAGAATTTGGGATCAACGATGCTGTATGGATTGATAAAAAAGGTATTTATAGTGGCGGTAAAGGGTACTATTTTGAAAGTAATGATACTTTAAAAGATATGAATAAAGCTTTTAACCTTGATGGTTATACTAAAGACTTTGATAAATTTTATAGAGAGTTAAATTTATATCAATTAGCCGAGCGTTTAGGCATTTCAAAATAGGATTTATATTTTCTTTTTAGTAAAAAAGTGCTAAAATTTAGCCTTTAAAGTATAAAGGTTTAAATGATGCAAAATATCCATTTTATCGGCATAGGCGGTATAGGAATTTCCGCTTTAGCAAGATTTTTAAAAGAAAAAGGTTTTAAGATTAGCGGAAGTGATCTTAAAGAGAGTAAAATCACTAAAGAACTAGAAAAAGAAGGGGTTAAGGTCAGTATCCCTCATCATAAAGACAATATTTTAAACAAAGATTTAGTTATTTATTCTGCCGCTATCAAAGAAGAAAATCCTGAATTTAAACATGCTAAAGAATTAGGCATTAAATGCCTTTCACGCAAGGAAGCCTTACCTCTTATTTTAGAAGATAAACGTGTTTTTGCAGTTGCAGGAGCACATGGAAAAAGCACAACTTCAAGTATTTTAGCTTCTTTACTTGATGATGCTTCTGTGATCATCGGAGCGATTTTAAAAGAATTTGGTTCAAATATGATTTATAAAGAAAGCCAAAACCTTGTTTTTGAAGCTGATGAGAGCGATAGTTCTTTTTTAAATTCAAATCCTTATTTGGCTATAGTTACTAATGCAGAAGCAGAGCATTTAGATCATTATGGTAATGAAGTTTCAAAACTCCATCATGCTTATGCGGAGTTTTTAGATACAGCTAAAATTCGCGTGATTAATGCTGAAGATGAGTTTTTGAAAAATTATAAAAATGAGTCAATCAAGCTTTATCCGAGCAAAGATATCAAAAACTGCACCATGTGTATAGAAAATTTCAAACCTTTTACAAGTTTTGAGTTAAAAGATTTAGGTGAATTTAAGGTTTTTGGTATGGGATATCATTTAGCTCTTGATGCGTCTTTGGCGATTTTGGCGGCTCTAAATTTTTTAGATATAGAAACGATAAGAACTAGGCTTAAAAATTATCAAGGTATTAAAAAGCGTTTTGATATTTTACATGCTGATGAAAATTTGGTTTTAATCGATGATTATGGTCATCATCCTACTGAAATAAAAGCGACTTTAAGCGCAGCACAAGAATACGCAAAATTAGGTGGATATAAAAAAATCACAGCTATCTTTGAACCTCACCGCTACACGCGTTTGGCTACAAATTTAAAGGAATTTGCAAAGGCTTTTGAAGGTGTTGATGAGCTTGTAATTTTACCTGTTTATGCCGCAGGAGAAGAGCCTATAGAACTTGATTTAAAAGCGGTTTTTCCTAAGGCTTTATTTGTAGAAGATATCAAAAGAGAGGGTAAATTTTTAGTAGCTTCCAAGGGACAGGTTTTTGAAGAAGGGCTTATTATAGGTTTTGGTGCAGGAGATATCAGCAACAAATTAAGGCAAAAAAATGAGTAGGGTTTTTTTATATTTTTTAATTATTTTAATTTTAGCCTTAATCACTTTTGCTTTGCGTGAAAAATTAGGCAAAAAAACTAAACCTTTTTTTGGTATTTTGCTTGTGATTTTTATTGTTTTAGCAGTATTTTTTGAATTTGAAAACACACAAAAAAGTCATTTAAGAACAGATATTATCGTAGCTTTTAATCAAAATAAAAATATTTTATGTAAAGATATCAATGTTTCTAAGGCGTATTTTAATTATGAATTTGGTACAGGAAGTTTTATTTCAAAAGATAATAATCAAAGTTTTAATTCTTTAATCATAGATATTAAAGATTGTAGGTTAAATGATGAATGATACAAAAGAAGAATTGATCTCAAAGCTTGATTTAAACAGCTATTTAGAAGAGTTTAAAGCCCTTTTTGCAAGAGATAAGGAGATTTTTTTACAAGGAGATTCTAATCTTCATTTTAAACGCATACATGAGCTTTGCGAGGTGGAATTTCCTACTATGCCAGAGCTTAGCAATCTTGATAAAGCCTTAGTTCATTTAAGCAAGCAAGGAATTTTACATTTAGATGAAATTTTTGAATTTGTAAAAATTTTTCGTTATTTTGAAAAGCTAAAAAAATTAAAACTAGGAACAAATTTAGACTCTTGGTTGCAAAAGATAGAATTTGTTAGCGGAGCTTTGGAGCTTTGTTTGAATTTCGATGAGAAAGGGGAATTAAAAGAAAGTTTAGATGAAAGACTTGTAAATCTTAATACTGCTTTAAGATTAAAAAATGAAAGCATAATAGCTGAGTTTAAGAAATTTTGCTACACAAAAGCTTTGATGCCTTATCTTATCGATACACAAATCCATCTTATAAACAATCTTGAAGCCTTGCTTGTAAGAGGTGGGTTTAATCACGCCATTAAAGCAAAAATCATAGGTAGAAGTAGTGGCGGTGGCTTTTATATCGTGCCTTTAAGCGTTGAAAATTTGCAAAATGATATAGAAAAAATCAAAAATCAAAAAGAAGAAATTTATTATGAATACGCTAAAAATTTCTCAGCTTTTTTAGCAAAAAACCTACCTTTTTTAAAATTTATCAATACAGCCTTTGATCTTTTTGATCATTATAGTGCTAGGGTTTTGCTTGCTAAAAAAAGGGATTTTGAATTTGTTTTGTGTGATCAAAGTACGGATTTGGTTCTTAAAAATTTCGCCCATCCTGCTTTAAAGAATCCAAAAAGCGTGAGTTTGGAATTTAAAAAACAAGTTTTAATCATCACAGGGGTAAATGCAGGTGGAAAATCCATGCTTTTAAAATCCATGCTAAGCGCAGCATTTTTAGCTAAACATCTTTTGCCTATGCATATAAAAGCAAGTGAAAGTAAAATCGGTACTTTTAAAGAATTTGATGCCATCATAGAAGATCCGCAAAATGTTAAAAACGACATTTCAACTTTTGCAGGAAGAATGTTGCATTTTTCTAGACTTTTTTCTAAGAAAAATTTGCTTTTAGGTATAGATGAAATAGAGCTTGGAACAGATTTTGAAGAAGCGGCTTGTTTGTATAGCGTGTTAATTTCAAAACTCATAGCTAATAATCTTAAAATCATTATCACCACACACCACAAACGCCTTGCCATGCTTTTAGCAAAGAATGAGCAAGTTGAACTCATCGCTGCTCTATATGATGAAGAGCTTTCACGCCCAAAATATGAGTTTTTAAAAGGTACTATAGGAAAATCTTATGCCTTTGAAACCGCTTTGCGTTATCAGATTCCGCCGAATTTAGTTAGCGAGGCTAAAAAGCTTTATGGCGAGGATAAAGAAAATTTAGAAGAGCTTGTGGGTAAAAATATCAATCTTGAATTAGAACTAAAAGCTAAGCTTGAAAATGTCGAGAAAAAAGAGCAAAAAGTCGATGAAATTTTACTTTCTTTAAAAGATCAAAAAGAAAAAAATGAACAAGAATTTCGTACGAGTTTGAGAAATTTAGAATTTAAATTTCACAAAGCCATAGAAGAAGCTAAAAAAACTATACAGCTTAAAGACACAAAAGATAAGCAAAGAAGTCTTAATAAAGCCAATGAGCTTAAAAAAGAAATCATTTTGCCAAGTATGGAGCAAAACGAAGAATTGCGTGCGGGGGATTTTGTAAAATATGAAAAAATTAAGGGTAAAATCATAAGCATTTCTAAAAACGATGCTATGGTTGAAAGCGATGGGATCAAACTTCGTGTGCCTTTAAAACTGCTTAAAAAAAGCACTCCTACACCTAAAATAAGTCCAAAAACAAGCATTAGTGTGGTAAAACCGACTAATCTTAGCGTTAGCTTGGATTTGCACGGGCTTAGGAGTGATGAGGCTATTTCAAGGCTTGATAAATTTATTTCAGATGCTTTGCTTGCAGGATTTGATGAGGTTTTGATCTATCATGGCATAGGCACAGGAAAGCTTGCCTTTGCGGTAAGAGAGTTTTTAAAAACTCACAAAAGTGTCAAAGGCTTTAATGACGCACCGATCAATCAAGGTGGCTTTGGTGCTAAGGTGGTGAGATTATGAAAAACATTATGATATTAAGCGGAGCGGGTTTGTCTGCTCCAAGCGGGCTTAAAACTTTTAGAGATAATGATGGACTTTGGGAAGAATACGATGTGATGGAGGTTTGCTCTGCAACAGGTTTTAGAAAAAATCCTAAAAAAGTACTTGATTTTTACGATGCAAGAAGGGCACAACTTCAAAATGTAAAGCCAAATCATGCTCATGAAAAAATCGCACAATTAAAAGAAAAATGGGGTAAAAATCTTTTTGTCATCACGCAAAATGTAGATGATTTGCTAGAGCGTGCAGGGTGTAAAGATGTAGTACATTTGCATGGCTTTTTGCCTGAACTTCGCTGCTTAAAATGTGAAGAAATTTTTAATATAGGCTATGAAAAAATTACAGATAAACAATGCCCAAAATGCAAAAGCAAGAATTTAAGACACAATATAGTTATGTTTGAAGAGCAAGCTCCTGCTTATGCGACGCTTTATTCTTTGCTAAATCAAACTTCGCTTTTTATCAGCATAGGCACAAGTGGGGCGGTTTTGCCTGTAGGGCGTTATGCTTCAATGTGCGAAAAAAGTATTTTAAATATCTACGAAAAAGATGCGAATTTAGAGCGGTATTTTGATAAAATCTATATAGAAGATATTATAAGCGCTATTGATAAAATTGCACTTGATATAGAAAATTTTATGAAAGATGGTAATGTTTGATTCTTTTTTAAGTGGAGTTTTTTTGGGCTTTGGAGTGAGTGTGCCTTTTGGACCTGTAAATATTTTGATTTTAACTTATGCACTAAAAGCTTTTAAAAATTCCATAGCTGTTGGACTTGGAGCATTTAGTATAGATATGCTTTATCTTTTTTTGCTTCAATTTGGGCTTTTAAATTTTTTAGACAATGTTATTTTTATGCGTTCTTTGGCGATTTTTGGTTTTTGTTTTTTAACCTATATGGCGTATTTGATGCTAAGAAAAAAGAAAGAAAGCTTAAATTTAGAGCATAAAGAATTTAAAGAAAGTCTTTTGAAAAGTTATATTAAAGGAGCTTTTTTAAATGGCTCAAATCCTTTTGTGATAGGATTTTGGCTTAGTGCTGCAAGTGTGGTTTTAAGTAGTGATCATGCTTATTTGATGACTTTAGGGCTTGTTGTGGCTATACTTTTTTGGGTAAGTGCTTTAGCCTTTGTGGTGGCAAGATATAGTCATGTTTTTAGTGCAAAAGTTGTTTTTATAATTAATATAATTTCAGCTATAATTATAGAGTATTTTGCTCTTAATTTATTATATAAAACTTTCTTAGGATAAAAAATGAATGCAAAAGAATTTTTAATCGAGCTTTTAAAATTTAAATCTGTTACGCCAAATGATGATGGAGCTTTAAATTTCATCGCTATGGAACTGAGTGATTTTGAAGCTTTTTTCATAGAAAAAGAAGGCATTAAAAACCTTTTACTCACTAAAAAATTTAAAGATGAAGGCGAGCATTTAGCTTTTGGTGGGCATGTAGATGTGGTGCCTGCAGGCGAGGGTTGGAGTAATAATGCTTTTGCGCCTGTGGAAAAAGAAGGCTTTATCTATGCAAGGGGTGCTCAAGATATGAAAAGCGGAGTAGCAGCCTTTGTGGATGCGGCAAAGAATGCGGATTTTAAAGGAGCAAGACTTAGTCTTATTTTAACAAGTGATGAAGAAGGCGAAGCTATATATGGAACTAAGGCTGTTTTAGAATGGATGCAAGAAAGAGATATGCTACCTGATTATGCTGTGGTTGCCGAGCCAACCTGTGTTAAAAAAATCGGCGATAGTATTAAAATAGGGCGTCGTGGTTCTATCAATGGAAAACTTTTAATCCGTGGAAAACAAGGGCATGTTGCTTATCCTGAAAAATGTATCAATCCTGTGCATGATTTTGCGCCAGTTTTAAAGCTTTTAGCGGGTTTTGATCTCGATCCTGGAAGTGCTGAATTTAGTCCTTCAAAAATCGTTATAACTGATATTCGCGGAGGTATAGGGGTGTGTAATGTTACTCCAAATGATTTAAAACTTATGTTTAATGTTCGCAATTCCCCTGATACAAGCTTAGAAGATGTAAAAAGTTATGTAGAAAAAATTTGTCATGGTTTAAACTATGAGTTAGAGCTAAAACAATCAAGCGAAGCTTTTTTGACAAATATCGATAATAAAATCGTTCAAAAAATGAATGAAAGCGTTCAAAAAATCACTCATGAAGTGCCAGAGCTTAATACCAAAGGCGGTACAAGTGATGCAAGGTATTTTGCAAAATATGGTGTAAAAGTAGTGGAATTTGGGGTTTGTAATGATAGAATTCACGCTATTGATGAAAGAGTAAGCATAGAAGAATTTGAAAAGCTTTGCCTTGTTTTTAAAGACTTGATAGAAAATTTTTAAAGGTTTAGGATGATTATCAATGGACAAAAGCTTGAGTTAAAAGAGCTTAAATTTATGGATTTTATCAAAGAAAAAGGCTTGAAAATAGAACTTATCGCTTTAGAATTAAATGGAGAAATCATACCAAAAAGTGAATTTGAAAATTTGATTTTAAAAGAAAACGATAAAGCTGAAATCGTAAGCTTTGTAGGAGGCGGTTGATGAGAGTGAAATTTAATGGCAAAGAACTTGATACAGACTTTAAAA
Source organism: Campylobacter sp. BCW_4332 (assembly GCF_001763175.1). Taxonomy (NCBI): domain Bacteria; kingdom Pseudomonadati; phylum Campylobacterota; class Epsilonproteobacteria; order Campylobacterales; family Campylobacteraceae; genus Campylobacter; species Campylobacter sp. BCW_4332. Next base: position 116,784 of record NZ_MJYF01000037.1, read on the forward strand.
CAAGTTTGGAATTTTTTGAAAATATCAGCAAAAATGAAAATGATGTATGGATTATCAATGGTTTTGCAACAAAAGAGAATATCGCTTTAAACGAAGATGATGAGCTTTTTTGTATAGAAAGAAATACTTTACCTCCAAAAGATGCACTAGATGCTATGATGAGAGCAAGACACACTCCAAAACTTCATGATAAACTTAAAAATGGGCGTGTGGCAGTTTGTGGTTTGGGCGGACTTGGATCGCATATAGCGATAAATTTGGCAAGAAGTGGTGTGGGATTTTTAAAGCTGATTGATTTTGATGTGATTGAGCCTAGTAATTTGAATCGTCAAGCTTATCGTGTAAGTGATTTGGGTAAATTTAAAACCGAAGCTTTAAAAGAGCAAATTAGCGAGATTAACCCTTATATCAGCGTTGAAATTTGCACTTTAAAAATCGATGAGGATAATTTAAAGTCTTTGCTTAAAGATATAGATATAGTTTGTGAAGCCTTTGATAGTGCTATCGCAAAAGCGATGATGGCGCAAAATTTTCATAGATTTTACAAAGATAGTATTTTAATTTGTGCTTCAGGGCTTGCGGGCTATGGTGATAGCAATAGCATACAAACAAGAAAAATTGCTAAAAATTTCTATGTATGTGGGGATTTGGTAAATGGTGCTAAGCTAGGAAATGGACTTATGGCACCAAGGGTAAATATTTGCGCAGGACATCAAAGCAATCTTGTTTTAGAGCTTTTAGCAAATAAGGAGTAAAAATGCAAGAAAATTTAAAAAATGATAAATTAAAAATAGGCAAATACGAGTTTGATTCAAGATTTATTTTAGGTTCTGGAAAATATTCGCTAGAGCTTATAAAATCAGCCATAGAAGAAGCTAAAGCGCAGATTATTACTCTAGCCTTACGCCGTGCAAATACAGGGGAAATTGCTAATATACTTGATTATATCCCTAAAAATATCACACTTTTACCCAACACTTCAGGCGCAAGAAACGCCGATGAAGCCTTACGCATTGCAAGGCTTTCAAGAGAGCTTGGTTGTGGAGAACTTATCAAGATAGAAGTGATAAGCGATAGTAGGTATTTGCTGCCTGATAATTATGAAACGATTAAAGCTTGTGAGCTTTTAGCTAAAGAGGGTTTTACACCCCTACCTTACATGCATGCTGATCTTTACGCAGCTAGAGCTATGCGTGATGCAGGAGCTGCGGCTATCATGCCTTTGGCAGCACCTATTGGGAGCAATAAAGGCTTATGTGCTAAGGAATTTATACAAATTTTGCTTAATGAAATTGATTTGCCTATCATTGTAGATGCGGGCATTGGAAGTCCTGCACAAGCTTGTGAAGCTATGCAAATGGGAGTAAGTGCAGTGATGGTAAATACAGCTATAGCTGAAGCTAAAGATATAGCCTTGATGGCTAAAGCTTTTTCTTTGGCAGTAAATGCGGGAAGAGCGGCTTTTTTAGCAGGTTTGGCAAGTGTGAGCGAGGCTAAAGCAAGTTCTCCATTAACAGGCTTTTTAAGGGATTAATCATGCAAGATTATATGCAGCATTTACCTCACATGCAGGAAATAAAAAGCGAAATTTTAAACAAGGTTTTAACTCAAGTTCAAAGCTATGATGAGAGTCAATTTAGTGCCAAAGATGTTAAAAATGCTTTAAATCAAACACATTTAAGCATAGAGCATTTAAAAGCCTTGCTTTCAAGTGCGGCAGAAGATTTCATAGAAGAATTAGCCTTTAAATCCGCTAAAGTCAAGCAAAAATATTTTGGAAATTCTATCTCTCTTTTTACTCCGCTTTATTTGTCAAATTATTGTAATTCTAAATGTGTTTATTGTGGTTTTCAAAAAGGCAATAAAATCGCAAGAGCTAAGCTAAATGAAGCTGAAATTCACGAAGAAATGCAAGCCATTGCTAAAAGTGGTTTAGAAGAAATTTTAATGTTAACAGGCGAGGGTAGGGAGTTTGTAAGTGTAGAATATATAGCAAATGCTTGCAAGATAGCTAGAGAGTATTTTAAGGTTGTAGGCGTTGAAATTTATCCTATGAATGAAGAAGAATATAAAATTTTGCATGAAAAGGGTTGTGATTATGTGACTGTTTTTCAAGAAACTTATAATCCTTTAAAATATTCTAAAATTCATTTAGCTGGCGAAAAACGCATTTTTCCTTATCGCTTTAATGCTCAAGAAAGAGCTTTAAAAGCGGGTATGCGTGGAGTGGCTTTTGGGGCACTTTTGGGTATAGATGATTTTAGAAAAGACGCTCTTGCTACGGCACTTCATGCACATTTTTTACAACAAGCTTATCCGCATGCTGAAATTTCTATTTCAGTACCACGTTTAAGACCTATTATCAATAATGCCAAAATCCATCCTAAAGATGTGAGTGAAAAACGCCTTTTGCAAGTACTTTGTGCTTATAGACTTTTTTTACCTTTTGCGGGCATTACCATTTCAAGTCGTGAAAGAATAGGTTTTAGAGATGAGGTTATCAAGCTTGGTGCTACTAAAATGAGTGCAGGAGTAAGTGTGGGTATAGGTGAGCATAAGGGCGAGAAAAAGGGTGATGAGCAGTTTGAAATTTCAGATGATAGGAGTGTAGATGAAATTTTAAGCATGCTTAAAAGATCAAATTTGCAAGCTGTGATGAGTGATAGCATTTATGTGGGATAAAAAAATCATCGCCATAAGCGATAGAAAATGTGTGCAAATAGACTTCTTAAAGCAGATTGAAAAACTTTCTAAGGCTAAGGTAGATGCTATAGTTTTAAGAGAAAAAGATTTAAGTGAATTTGAATACTATGACTTAGCAAAAGAAGTTTTAAGCATTTGTACAAAGCAAAAAGTGACTTGTTTTTTACATTCTTTTGATAAGGTTTGTTTAAAATTAGGGCATCATTATTTTCACGCGCCGCTTTCTTTGCTAAGAAAAGAGCCTAAATTAATAAAATATTTTCATATACTTGGCACTTCAGTTCATAGTAAAGAAGAGCTTTTAGAGGCGATGAGCTATAAGGTAAATTATGCTTTTGTAGGACATATTTTTGAAAGTTCTTGCAAGGCGGGTTTAGAATCTAAAGGGCTTGATTTTTTAAAATCTTTGCTTGAATTTAGTCAAATTCCACTTTATGCTATAGGTGGTATCAATGTTCAAAATATAGAAAATTTTAAGGATATAAATATAGCAGGTATTTGTATGCGTGAAATTTTAATGAAAGAAAAAGATTTAAAAACATATATTCAAGTTTGCAAAGAAAGATTATCTCGTGAGTAGTATTCAAAAAAAGATTTTTTGGCTTAATTTTTTCATCGTTGTGATTGTAGCTTTTAATCTGCGTGCTCCTATTACGGCTATAGGGCCTATGATAGATGTGATTAAAGATGCGTATGACTTAAATTCTACTTTTGCAGGAGTGCTTACAAGTTTACCTTTGATAGCCTTTGGAAGTATTTCTTTTATAGTGGGATATTTTTCACCCATTAGGGCGATTATCGTTGGGATTTTTTTAATCTTTATTGGCGAAATTTTGCGTTCTTATACAGGGATATATGGCTTATTTTTGGGTATGTTAGGCATAGGTTGTGGTATAGCAATCGCTAATGTTTTATTGCCTAGTTTTATTAAAGAGAAATTTCCTAAAAAAATAGCAAGTATGATGGGGGTTTATAGTCTTATTTTAAGCATTTCTTCTATAGTAGGAGTGGCTTTAGCTATACCTTTGCTTAGTGTGTTTGATTTAGCAGGTGCTATGGTTTTTTGGGCGGTTTTTTCTTTTGTAGCTTTGGTGGTTTATTATCCTCAAGCTAAAAATGGTAGATTTTTTCGTGCTAAGAAAAAAAGTTCTAAAAAAATCAATCTTTTTACAAATGCAACCACTTGGAAGATTACCCTTTTTATGGGATTTCAAAGTTTTTTAGCTTATTCTTTGTTTTTTTGGTATGTTCAAATCGTTGTAGAAAAAGGTTTTGATAAAGAATTTGCTACAAATATGGTTCTTTTTGCTCAACTTGTTGCAGCTCCAGTGTCCCTTTTTGGCCCATTGCTTTTAGGAAAATTAAGACAAAATTTACATACTTTTTACATAGCTAGTTTGTGCAGTATGTATGTGATCGCTTTTGTTATGCTCTTTACTTTTGATAGTAAAATTTCTATTATCATCAGTGCTTTTATCATGGGTTTTCCATGGGGTGGAGTTTTTGGCATTGCGTTGCTTTTTATTGCACAAAAAAGTTCAAGTACTCAAGTAGCAGCGAGACTTTCTGCTTTAGCTCAAGGTTTTGGGTATTTAATCGCAGCACAAGGACAATGGATTATAGGTTTTTTGCATGACAAATTTGAAAATTTTTCACTTGCTATTTTGATGTTGATTTTTGTAGGGATTTTGGTAAATATCTTTGGATATTTATCGTATAAAAGCCAAGTTATTAGATAGTGCTTTTTCTAGTAAAATATCCCCACCATTTTTTTGTGCTATATTTTGCAATCTTGTAGAAATATCTTCTAAGTTAAGTTTTAACATTGCTTTGAAAAAATCATCAAGATTGATCGAATCTTGCGTGAAAATTTGACATAAAGCTTGATCCTGTAAAAATTTAGCATTAAAGTATTGATGATTTTTAGCTGCATAAGGATAAGGTATAAAAATAGTGGGTAAAGTATTAGCACAAAGTTCAAAAAGAGTACTTGCACCTGCTCTTGATATAGCTAAATCCGCATTTTTCATTTTTTCTTCCAAATTTGAACTAAAATCAAAAATATCAGCTTGGATATTTAAGCTTTGATAATGTTTTTTACACTTTTCAAAATCATTTTTTCCGCATTGATGGATGATTTTGATGTTTTGCTCTTGAAGCTTTGGGGCGAGATTTAAAGCTAATTCATTTATAAAGCTAGCTCCTTGTGATCCTCCTAGGAAAATAATATTTTTTAATTCTGTGCGAGTCCTAGCATTATCAAAAAATTTATTTGCCACAGGATAAGGACTAAATTCTTTTTCAAAGGCGCTAAAAAATTTTGTAGCGAAAGGTTTTAAAAGCATGTTTAAAGAGCCACTTTTTGAATTTTGCTCGTGTATAAAAAGAGGCAAATGTGAGGATAAAGCCGCAAAAGATGCGGGAGCTGCACTATATCCACCTACACTAAAAACGGCTTGGATGTGGTATTTTTTAAAAATTTCTCTACAATCTTTGGAGAGTTTTAAGGTGTGGAGTAAAGAACTGATTTTGCCAAATTTGCTTTGATTAACCACTCCTTTAGAGCTTAAAAAAATTTTTTCCTTAAAGCGTACTTCATTTTCAAACCAAGCTTTATCTTGACCATTTTGACTGCCTATATATATACATTCTATATTTTTTTTAATCGCACTTTCTAATAAGCAACGCACTATGGCTAAATGCCCTCCAGTTCCGCCACCTGTTAAAGCTATTGTCATAATTTAACCTTTTTTGAAATCATTAATACATATCCTATGCCTATGCAAATTGCCCACATTGAACTTCCTCCATAGCTTAAAAGTGGAACCGCTACACCTTTTAGTGGAGTAAGAGAAATAATACCAAAAGCATTCATAAAGAAAGAAAAAAGTAAAAGTAAGGCTATGCCTGAACAAAAAATAAAATCTTGTTTAGCTTCGCATCTTCCTGCAATTCTAAAAATTCTTAAAATCATCCAAAGATAAATATAGCAAATAACTCCAAGACCTAAGAGTCCTATTTCTTCAGTAATTCCTGAAAGAACAAAGTCAGTATGCACTTCACTTAAAAAGCCTAATTTAAAAGTTCCAAGTCCTAGGCCTTCACCAAACATTCCTCCATGGGCTATAGCATTTAAAGAGTGCGAAATCTGATAAGGTTCGCTGTTGCTACTTACTCTCAAAGCATTTGCTAGCCAATCAGGAAGCATAGGTAAAAAAGCATCTTGTATATTCCCCCACCAAGAAGCGATTCTTTGAATTCTTCTTTGGTTGCTAAAAATTACCATTATACCTATCATCATAATGATTAAAGTTCCAAAAGCAAAAAGCCTTTTACTAGCTCCTGCAAAAAAAGCTAAAGCTAGAATCAAAAAGAAAGAAATTACGCTTTGTCCTAAATCGTTTTGAGTGATATAAATATATCCTATAACTATAGAAGCTAAGATGCAATAAGGTAGAAGAATTAAAGCCTCGTGTCTGATAGCTTTTTTGCTATCATCAATACGCCTTGTATAGCTCCATGCTAAAAAATAAATCAATCCTATTTTAAAAAATTCCACAGGAGAGATAGAGAGTGGGCCTAAGCGTATCCAGCGTTTAGCTCCTCCGCTAGCTGTTGCTAATGCAGAAGGTAAAAATGGTAAAATGATAATAAAGATAAAAGAAATAATCAAAATAGCTAAAATAATTTTTTTAGAAAGTGCTTTATCAGGATCCAATCGAGAAACAAAAAACATTATAAGTATGCCACTAATTCCAAAAAAAAGCTGACGAATAAAAAAATGAAACTCGCTATAGTCAAGAAAAAGAACAGTAAAAGCTGTAAGAGAGTATGAAAATACTATTCCTATGGTGATTAAAATACAACTTAAATAAAATAATCTTTTATCAGCAACCATTATAATTATAACTTTTCTTTATTGGAATTAAAATTTTAAAAAGTTTTATTATAACTAAAATAAATTAAATTTTTTGCTAAGTTTTTGTAAGGAAAATTTGCTAAAATTAACAATAAAAATATAACAAAAAAGGCAAATTATGAATCAAATCCATAAAATTCTCATAGCAAATAGAGCTGAAATAGCTGTTAGAGTAATCCGTGCTTGTAGAGATTTACATATTAAAAGTGTTGCAGTTTTTACAGAGCCTGATCGTGAATGTTTGCATGTAAAAATCGCAGATGAGGCTTATCGCATAGGAACGGATGCTATAAGAGGATATTTAGATGTTGCTCGTATTGTCGAGATTGCTAAGGCTTGTGGTGCTGATGCGATCCATCCTGGTTATGGATTTTTAAGTGAGAATTACGAATTTGCTAAGGCTTGTGAAGATACTGGAATTATTTTTATAGGTCCAAAATCTGAAGTAATCCATAAGATGGGAAATAAAAATATCGCTCGTAAGTTAATGGCTAAAAATGGCATACCTATTGTTCCAGGGACTGAAAAATTAAATTCCTATAGCATGGAAGAAATTAAAATTTTTGCTGAGAAGATTGGTTATCCTGTTATTTTAAAAGCTTCAGGTGGTGGAGGTGGACGCGGAATTCGCGTTGTTCATAAAGAACAAGATCTTGAAAATGCCTTTGAATCTTGCAAAAGAGAAGCTTTAACATACTTTAATAATGATGAAGTATTTATGGAAAAATATGTAGTTAATCCTAGGCATATAGAATTTCAAATTTTAGGAGATAACTACGGAAATATTATCCATCTTTGTGAAAGGGATTGTTCTATCCAAAGAAGACATCAAAAGGTAATTGAGATAGCACCTTGCCCTGGAATTTCAGATAATCTTAGAAAAACCATGGGTGTTACAGCTGTGGCAGCTGCTAAGGCTGTAGGTTATACAAATGCTGGAACTATAGAGTTTTTGCTTGATGATTATAATCGCTTTTATTTTATGGAAATGAATACAAGAATTCAAGTTGAACATCCAATTACTGAAGAAATTACAGGTATTGACCTTATTGTAAGACAAATTCGTATTGCAGCAGGAGAAATTTTGGACATAGAACAAAGCGATATTAAACCTAGGGGTTTTGCTATTGAAGCTAGAATTACTGCTGAAAATGTATGGAAAAATTTTATTCCAAGTCCTGGAAAAATAGGAGAATACTACCCAGCTCTTGGACCATCTGTTAGGGTTGATAGTCATATTTATAAAGACTATACTGTGCCGCCTTATTATGATTCCATGCTTGCAAAGCTTATTATTAAAGCAACAAGTTATGATTTAGCGGTTAATAAACTTGAGCGTGCTTTGAAGGAATTTGTGATTGATGATATTAGAACAACAATACCATTTTTAATTGCTATTACAAAAACAAGAGAATTTAGAAGAGGGTATTTAGACACCTCTTTCATAGAAACACATATGCAAGAATTATTAGAAAAAACAGAAGATCGTCATCAAGAAAATAAAGAAGAAGTTATAGCTGCAATAGCTGCTACGCTTAAAAAAATACGAGAAAGTAGAGAATAATAGATGGATTTTTTAGACAGTCTTAAAAGTATTAAAAAAGAAATGCAAGCTAACGCCAATACTCCAAAATTAGCGAAGAAATCAAGCAAGAGTGGTGCAAGTGTAAAAAATTTAGAAAAACTAGCTAAAGATATTCGCGAAAAAAATCAAGAAGCAAACATAGATAAGGAAATGCAAGAAATTTTCTTAAAGCAAGAAAAACTACAGGATGAATTTTCCGGATTTATCAAAAATGCAGATATTAAGAAAATTTAATGCTTGAGATTGGTTTTTGTACTCTTGAAGATCAGTGTCCTTACTTAAAAGATAAACGCTCAAGAATAGAGTATAAATACATTGAAAATTGCCCTAAAGAAATCAATAATGGGCTAATAAAACGAGGTTGGCGTCGTTTTGGTAGGTATTTTTCACGCCCTATTTGTAAAGATTGTGATGAATGTTTAAGTCTTAGAATTTTAGTTAATGAATATAATTTTTCAAAAAGTGAAAGAAGGGTTATAAATAAAAATATTAACACCAAAGTTATGCTTAGAACACCCAATTTAAGCAATGAACATTTGTTTTTATATGATAAATACCATCGTTTTATGGAAGAAAAAAAGAACTGGAAGCGTTATGATTTAAGCTTTAAGCAGTATTATAATCTTTATGTCGATGGTTTTATGAATTTTGGATATGAGCTTGCATTTTATATAGAAGATAAGCTCGTTTGTGTTGATTTGATTGATATTTTAGAGGATGGAATTTCAAGCATTTATTGTTTTTATGATCCTGATTTTTCGTATTTTTCTTTGGGTAAATTTTCTTTGCTCAATGAAATACAAATAGCTAAAAAAATGAACTTAGATTATATTTATCTTGGGTATTTTGTAAAAAAGTGTCAATCTTTATCTTATAAAGCCGATTATACACCCAATGAAATTTTAAAAGGCACTAAAGAGCTTTTTGAAAATGAGGTTTTATGGGAGAAATAGATGCAAATCGTGCAAACTTTAGAAACTATCAATGTTAATACAGATGATATTAGCGTATTTCAGTATTTTAAAGACTTGATTACCAAAAATTTCACAAAGGTCATAGGACGAAAAAATAAAATTTTTTCTTTTTTTGAAGAAAATGAAATTCCACAGCGTCGTTATTTCTTAAAAGTTTTAGATCAAAAATATCGCAAAAGTACAAATGAAGGTATAGAGAATTTACAAGATGCTCATTTTAAAACTTTTAGATTAAATTTTGAGCAAAATAATATGCTTAAGCCTATGTTGTTTATCAAGATTGATTTTGCTGCGGGTAGAATTTTGATGAAGTTAAGCTCTAATGAAAAATTATTTGTTACCTATATAAGAAATTATTTTCAAGATCATAATATAGAATATAATGAAATGACAAATATTCTAATTTTAGAATATAAAAACGAGAATACTCTTGAACTTTTTGAAGCTTTTGCAGATGAGAGCGAGCATTTAAAATATTGCGTGAATTTTGAAGTTGACCGAGAAGAGTATAAAAAATTTCGCCAAAATATTCACAATAAAGAAAATATGAAATGGAAATTTAATGCTTTAGCTAAGCTTTTTAGTAATTATTTTAATACTTTAGAATGTACTCCGCAAAATGATCTTAGTGAAATCAGACAAAAATATTTGATTTTGGTAAAACTTTATCATCCTGATTTTCATCAAGGAAAAAGTGCAATAGAAAAAGCTTACGCAAGAGAACAGTTTGAAAAAATACAAATCGCCTATGATAACTTAAAAGCACTTTATAAGAATAATACTTAAAAAAATTAAATTAATCATTTTGGTTAATTTAATTTTTCTCTCTCATAAATTTTTCTTAATTTGTTATCTAGTTTAAAACAAAATTTAAAAAGTGCAGGTACTACGAGTAAGGTAAGCAAAGTCGAACTTATAAGCCCAAAGATAATGGCTATTGCCATAGGAGAATTAGCTTCATAGCCCGCACCCCTTGAAAGAGCGAGTGGGAGCATAGCAAAAATCATAGCAAAAGTTGTCATCAATATAGCCCTTAAGCGTGATTTTCCAGCGATTAAAAGAGCTTTATCGGGATCTAAACCTTCATGACATTTTTTATTAGCTACATCCACAAGCAAAATAGCATTTTTCCCCACCATACCAAAAAGTAAGATGATGGCAATAAGTACAAAAAGCGAAAAATTATGCCCCGTGATAAAAAGCCCTATAGAAGCTCCGCCAAAGGCTAAAGGCATGGTTATCATGATGATTAAAGGCAGAATAAAACTTTCATAAAGTGCGGCTAAAACAAGATAAATTAAAACAAAAGCAAGTACTACTGCCATAGCAAAACCTTGCACGGTTTCACCTAAAAGATTGATAAAGCCTGAAAAAGCATAGCTAAGACTTGCATTATTGTTTAAAATTTTATCCATATTATCTAGTAAAAGTTTTTGCACCGATCCTAAAGAAAGATCATTCACTCCAGCTGTGATTTTCACAGAGCGGTTTTTATTGTAACGATTGATAGTTTTTAAATCCTTACTGTATATAAAATCCACCACGCTTGAAAGTTCTAAATTTACACCTTGGTTGTTTTTAATGCTAATGCGTTTTAAAGCTTCTATGTCTTTTTTAAATTCTGGAGCAAAACTTAGTATAATATCATCTTTTGAATTACCTCTATCCATACTTCCTACGCTAAGTTGCGAGAAAGAATACCCTAAAACCCCAGCGATATATTCAGGATTGACATCTAAAAGTTTGGCTTTTTCTTTGTTGATGTGTAAGGCTACTTCATCTTTTGTAGCATTAGCATTATCGCTTATATCTACAATGCGTGCATTAGTGCCCAAAATTTCTTTTGCTTGAGAAGCAGCTTCTTTTAGAGTGTTTAAATCATCTCCCAAGATTAAAAACTGCACGGGATCATCAACGCCTGCACCTTCTATCTTTGGAAGTTCTAAAATTTTGATTTTTAAACTTTCATCTTGAAATTTTTGACGATACAGGCTTACTATAGCGCTTTGTCTTAAATTTCTTTCGTCTAAATTTTTAAGTTTAACATAAATTTTAGCCTTTGTAGCATCTTTGGCATCATCATAGCCTACAAGTAAAAAAGCGTATTTGACATTGCTATCATTTTTGATTTTTTCAAGCAAATTTAAACTTTTTTCTTTCATGGCTTCTAAACTTAAATCCTTTTTGCTTTCAAGTAAAACTTGAATTTCGCTATCATCTTCCATAGGTAAAAAATCAAGTCCTATACGGGTAGCTAAAGCAAAAGAAAGCCCTACAAAAACAAGAGTGGCTAGGATAAATTTTGCTTTATTTTGTAAAATTTTATAGAGTAAATTTTCATACTTTTGCTCTATTTTTTCAAAAAAAACTTCTGTTTTTTCATAAAACTTACTTTCTTTTGGATTTAAAAATCTTGCTCCAATACTAGGTATTAAAAATACAGAAACCAAAAAGCTTATCACTATCCCACTTGCAACGCTTATGCCTAAGGCATTGAAAAAAAGCCCTGGTATAGAGTTCATATAAGAAATAGGGATAAAAACACAAAGTAAAACTATACTGATGCTTAAAACGCTAAAACCTATTTCGTTGATACCTAAAAAAGCAGCTTGTAAAGGCGGATAAGTTTTTAGTTTTTTAGCAATATTTTCAATCACTACTATAGCATCATCGATAAAAATTCCTATGCTTAAGGTTAAAGCTATGAAAGTTAAGCGGTTTAAATCATAGCCTAAAAGATCGATAATAAAAAAAGTTGAAATGATAGAAGTAGGTATAGCTATGCAAGCAATGAGAGTTGCACTTAAATTTCTTAAAAATAAAAATACAATTACAAGGGTTAGAAAAATCCCCAAAACCATATCAAAAATCACTTGAGAAAGATGCTTGTGGATATTTAAGCTTTTATCGTAAAGCACATTAATGCTTATATCTTTTGGAATTTGTTTTTCTAAAATAGGCAAGGCATTTTTGACATTTTTAATCATTTCAAGGGTGTTATAATTTGTGATTTTTCCGAGTTCTAAAAGCACCCCTTCTTTACCTTCGTATAAAGCACTTTGTTTTTCATCTTCATAAAGGCTTGAAATATTAGCAATATCGCTTAAAAATACTCCTGTTTTTATGCGAAGATTGCTAAGTTCTTCTAAATTTGTGGCTTCAAAATAGCCTTTGATGATATAGTTATCTCGATTGTTATTAAGTTCGCCTAGGGCTTGTTTAAAATTTTGACTTTTGATGATATTTGCTACATCAAGGGCGTTAAGATTGTATTTTCTAAGTTCATTTGGTTTTAATTCTATGCGAATTTGGGGTTCTAAAAAACCCTTAGCTTCGATTTTACCTACTCCTTCAACTCTTTGCAAAAAAGGTTTTATTTTATCATTGATTTCGCGCATGAGTTGTAATTTATCTTTAGAATATAAAAAAAGCGAAATAGCAGAACCAGAATCTGAGCTGATTTTTTCAATTTCAGGCTTAGAAGGTAGGCTTAAAGTTCCTATTTTATCACGCACATCATTAGCAGCTACTTCAAGATTTTTACCTAGTTTAAACTCGACTACACTCACACTAAAATTATCATACGCAGCTGAGGTTATGGTCTTTACTCCATCAATCTCACTTAGAGCATTTTCTATTTCTTTAGTGATTTTTGATTCTACGAAATTTAAATCCCCATTTACCTTGCTTGTAATCTTTATAAGAGGTATGGAAACATTAGGAAATAAATTTACACTCATGCTAAAAGCAGAGATTAGCCCAAAAATCATAAGAGCTAAGAAAAACATTAGCACAGTAATTGGTCGGTTTATAGCTAGTTTAAACATTTTTAATCTTTAGTGATGATTCTACCTTCGCCAAAAAGCCCTGGTGTTAAATTTGTAGTTTGCACTTCAGCATAAATTTTTCTTGTTTTTACTTCTATACTTGGATAGATAAGGCTGATTTTTCCTTTCAATTCTGCACCATTTTGATCGATTTTGTAAAAGAAATCATCGCCTAATTTAACTTTATCTTTGTATTTTTCATCAAAACTTAAAATCAGTTTGCTTTGTGGATAGGAAAAAATTTCTATTAAAGGTTGAGCTACTCCTCCTACTCCTTCACCCACTTGTATAAATTTATTTGCGATAATAGCATCATAAGGTGCGCGCAATTCTTTTTTTGTCATGATATTTTTATAATAAGCTATATTGATTTTTGCTTTGTTTAAATTTAAATTAGCTGCATCAAACTTAGCTTTCATATCTTCATAGCTTTGTTTGTCTATAACATTTTCTACAGCTTTGATTTTTTGCATTTTGCTTTTGGTATTTTCGTATTCTACAAGAGCAAGTTGATAAGAATTTTGGGCATTTTGAAGAGCTATTTTTTCACTTTCTTGATCAAGAGCAAGTAAAAGTTCTCCTTTGCTGACTTTTTGTCCAATTTCTACAGGAATTTTTTGAACTAAACCTATGCTTTCAAGGGCAAGTTTACTTTGTTTTGATGCTTCTACATTGAAACTTGCATAAATTTCTTCGCCAAAGGCGCAATTAAAAGCAAGAAGTAAAAATAGAATTTTTTTCATTCTTTAACCTTTGAATTAAGATCTATACCTGCATTAAAATAATAATTTGCTTTAGTAATTTCAAATTCATTTTTAGCAAGCTCTAAATCGCTTTGTGCTTTAAATTTAGCCTCTAAAGCTTGAAGATATTCCACATAAGAAACAAGTCCTGCTTGGTATTTTTTATCTACACTTTCAAAAGCTAAATTTGCAGCATTTAAGCTAAGATTAAGAGCTAAAATTTGTTCTTGTAAAACTTTTAAACTTTTGTCTAAATAATTTAATTCTTCTTTATTTTTTCTCTCACTAAACCTTGCGTTTGCATTGGCTATTTGAACGTTTAAACGCTCTTTTTCAACTTCTTTAGCCCTTGCATTGAAATCAAAAATTTTCCATTCCATACCTAAAATAAACTGATTACCTTGAGAATATTTTTCTAAGAATTGATCCGCTAAATTTGCAAAAGGAGCCGGAACTTTTGGATTATAATTGTTTTTATAAAAGTTAAAATTATCTTGAATATAAAATTTTGGAAAATATTCAGCTTTTGCTAAATTTACACTTTCTTTAGCAAGATTGATTTGTTCTTTAGCTATCATTACTTTATAGTTTTGACTTTTTTCTTGTTGCGGATTTTCTAAAAAAGCATTCCCTTGCACTTTAAAATCTGTATCGCTTAAAATTTTAATCTCTTTTTGTATATTGGCAAGTTTTAATTCATTTTGACTGAGCTCTAATAAGCTTAAATGATATTTGGCTTTAATGCTTTCAAGTTCATGTTTAGGGCTAAGTCCTGCATCGTAAAATTTTTGCAATCTTTCAAAAGTTGATTTTAAAAAAGCTACTTTTTGTTGATTGGCTAGTAAAATTTTTTCAAGACTTAGGGTGTTAAAATAAAGTGTGATTGCATTTAAGGCAAGGTAATTTTTGCTTTGTTCTTTGTCTAAAAGGCTTAATTTTTCTTTGCTTTCTAAAGCCCTTAAATTGGCCTCTCTAGCACCCCCATCAAAAAGCAAAAAATTAAGAGAAACTTTAGCAAATAAACTTTCTTGTGGATCGATAATGAAGCGATCTTTATTGTTGGCTACATAAGCTGAGTTTAGACCAAGAGAGGGTAGGTAATTTCTAAAAGCTTGTTCTTTGTCCAAATTTGCTTGTTCGCTTTGCATTTGTTTAATGAGATAGGATTCGTTATTTTGACTTAGTGCTATAAATTCGTGCAAATTAGAAGCTAACATTGCTAAGGGATAAAGAGCTAAAAACATAGCTGATTTTAAATATTTTTCAAACATTTGATATTTTAGTATGCTTTATATAAATTTCAATTGAAGTTTTTTATATAAAATAAAATTTATTTGTTTTAAACATAAATTTTGTTAAAATCCTAGCTTTAAAATTTTATATTTAGGATGAAATTTTGTCGGTAAAAAATATTAGAAATTTTTCTATTATAGCTCATATAGATCATGGAAAATCTACTCTTGCAGATAGGATTATTAGCGAGTGTGGTGCTATTAGTGATAGGCAGATGAGTTCACAAGTTATGGATACTATGGATATAGAAAAAGAGCGTGGTATCACTATAAAAGCACAATCGGTGCGTTTAAATTATAAATTTAATAACGAAAATTTTGTTTTAAATCTTATTGATACTCCTGGCCATGTGGATTTTTCTTATGAAGTGAGTCGTTCTTTGGCAAGTTGTGAAGGGGCTTTACTTGTAGTAGATGCTTCTCAAGGTGTTGAAGCACAGACTATAGCTAATGTTTATATAGCGCTTGAAAATAATCTTGAAATCATTCCTGTGATTAATAAAATCGATTTGCCTAATGCTGATATTGAAAAAGTCAAGCATGAAATCGAGCATATTATAGGTATAGATTGTAAAGACGCCATTTGCGTGAGTGCAAAAACAGGAGTGGGTATAAAAGAGCTTATAGAAACAATTATTACTAAAATCCCTGCACCAAAAACAGATGATGAAGCTCCTACTAAGGCTTTAATTTATGATTCTTGGTTTGATAATTATTTGGGTGCTTTGGCTTTAGTTAGGATTTATGAAGGAAGTATTGCTAAAAATGATGAAGTTTTAGTCATGAGTACGGATAAAAAACATATAGTTCAAGATCTTTTTTATCCTCATCCTTTAAGCCCAATTAAAACTCAATCTTTACAATCAGGTGAAGTAGGCGTGGTGGTTTTAGGGCTTAAAACTGTAGGTGATGTACAAGTAGGCGATACTATTACTTTAGTAAAAAACAAGGCTAAAGAAGCCATAGGCGGTTTTGAAAAGGCTAAAGCTTTTGTCTTTGCAGGACTTTATCCTATAGAAACGGATAAATTTGAAGATTTAAGAGATGCTTTAGATAAGCTAAAACTTAACGATAGTTCTATTACCTATGAGCCTGAAACTTCTTTGGCTTTAGGCTTTGGTTTTAGGGTAGGGTTTTTAGGACTTTTACACATGGAAGTGATCAAAGAAAGACTTGAAAGAGAATTTAATCTTGATTTAATTGCTACAGCTCCAACTGTGACTTATGAAATTTATCAAACCGATGGAGAACTTGTTAAAATTCAAAATCCTAGCGAGCTTCCTCCTGTTAATAAAATCGATCATATAAAAGAGCCTTATGTTAAAGCCACTATCATTGCTCCAAGTGAATTTTTAGGGAATTTAATCACTCTTTTAAATCGCAAAAGAGGAGTGCAGGTTAAAATGGACTATATCACACCTGAGCGTGTTTTGCTAGAATATGATGTACCTTTAAATGAGATTGTGATGGATTTTTATGATAAATTAAAGTCCTTAACAAAAGGCTATGCGAGTTTTGATTATGAACCTATAGAATTTAGAGTAGGGGATTTGGTAAAACTTGATATTAAAGTGGCGGGTGAAAATGTTGATGCGCTAAGCATTATCGTGCCTAATGAGAAAGCACAAGGTAAAGGAAGAGAGCTTGTTAGCGCTATGAAAGAAATAGTTCCTAGACAGCTTTTTGAAGTGGCCATTCAAGCAAGTATTGGAAATAAAATCATCGCAAGGGAGACTGTTAAATCCATGGGTAAAAATGTGACAGCAAAATGCTATGGTGGGGATATTACTAGAAAAAGAAAGCTTTTAGAAAAGCAAAAAGAAGGTAAAAAAAGAATGAAAGCTATAGGTAAGGTAAATTTACCTCAAGAAGCTTTTTTGAGTGTTTTAAAGATAGATTGATGATAAATTTAAAACTTGGCTTGAAATTTGCTTGTATTTTTAATACAATTTTAAAATAATTTTCTAAGGAGAAAAAATGTTTAAAAAATTTTTGATTTTTATAGCGCCTATTTTATTTTTGAGTGCTTGTGCAACTAAACAAGATACTTTTGCTCAAGTTAATCAAATTTCTAGAAATTCTCAATGCAGTTCTTGCGAAAGTCCTGATGGCTTTGAAGCAAAGATTAAAGGGCTTTTATACATTAGCGATGTTGGAATTCAATGTTGTGCCAATAAACGCACTTTAGACACTGGTATTGCTTTAAAAAAGGTTTATTTGCATAGATTTTATGATTTAAAAGAAGGACAAAAAGTTTTAAATGCTAAAGGGAAAAAGTTATTTGTTGATGTGAATTTTAATGCGGTATTTTATACTTATTTAAAACAAGAACTTGAAGCTAGAGGAATAGTTGTGCTTGACAATAACGATCAAAATTCACCTTATGTGAGTAAGATTGATTTAGAATTTATATCTTATGGAGCAACTCAAGATACTACAGGATTACATTCAAAACTAGTAGGAGTTTTACAAGTTAGCGATATAAACAAAAATAAGAAATTTACAATCCGCACCAAGCAAGATGTACAAGGTTTCGATGATCTAAAAGAAACAACTTTTTATACTCATTTGTTAATAAAACAAATGGCAAATAAAGCAGCTAGTTTAATCTCTGAACTTTGAGGTGTATAAATTGCGGAGCTTTTGCTCTGCTTTGCTTTTGTGATTTATGTGAGCTAGAGCTTTCTGAATTTTCCTTAAATGTAAGAAAGCTTGATAATAATTTCAAAGTCTATTCTTTTTATAAATACCATGAGATACAACACTTGCTTCACTCTAAACATTATTTTTATGGTTATTTCGTTTATAAAATGCTTGCTAAATTAAGTTTTGCAAAATTTAAAGATTTTTTTGATCCTAGAATGACAATTAATGTTATAGCTTTAGATGATAAGGTTGAAGATATGCTTTATTCACATTCTGCTATTTTAGCTAGATATCTTAAAACAAAATTTGTAAAACCTGTTTTTAATATTTTAAAAGCACAAAATCATATTAAATATTCTGGAAAAAGTTTAGAATTTCGTCAAAAACATAAAAGAAATTACAAACTCTTAAAAACCATTCACGAACCTGTAATTTTAGTAGATGATATTGTAACGACTGGTTCTAGCCTTTTGGAAGCTAAAAAAGTTTTAGAAGAAAATAAAATTTCTGTACTTTTTGCTCTTGTTTTAGCTGATGCAAAAGTTTAATATGCTATAATCAAAACTTTGAACTAATAGAAGGATTTTTATGGAGAATATTTTTAGCAAAGATTCTGATATTGAACTTGTAGATATAGAAAATTCTATAAAAAGTAGTTATTTAGACTATTCTATGAGTGTTATTATAGGTCGTGCTTTGCCTGACGCAAGAGATGGTTTAAAGCCTGTTCATAGAAGAATTTTATATGCTATGCAAAATGACGAGGCAAAAAGTAGGACAGATTTTGTCAAATCAGCCCGTATAGTGGGTGCTGTTATAGGTCGTTATCACCCACATGGAGATACAGCAGTTTATGATGCTTTGGTTAGAATGGCTCAAGATTTTTCTATGAGATATCCAAGTATTACAGGACAAGGCAACTTTGGATCTATAGATGGCGATAGCGCTGCTGCGATGCGTTATACTGAAGCAAAAATGAGCAAACTTTCTCATGAACTTTTAAAAGATATAGATAAAGATACGGTCGATTTTGTTCCAAATTATGATGGTTCAGAAAGTGAACCTGATGTTTTACCTTCTAGGGTTCCAAATTTATTACTAAATGGTTCAAGTGGTATAGCTGTAGGTATGGCGACAAACATCCCACCTCATAGTTTAAATGAGTTGATAGATGGAATTTTATATTTGCTTGATAATAAAGATGCAAGCTTAGAAGAGATTATGCAGTTTATCAAAGGTCCAGATTTTCCAACAGGTGGAATAATTTATGGTAAAAAAGGTATTATAGAAGCTTATCGCACAGGGCGTGGTCGCGTGAAAGTGCGCGCTAAAACTCATATTGAAAAAAAGACAAATAAAGATGTTATTGTTATAGATGAGCTTCCTTATCAAACCAATAAAGCTAGACTTATAGAGCAGATTGCAGAGCTTGTTAAAGAAAAGCAAATTGAAGGAATATCTGAAGTAAGAGATGAGAGTAATAAAGAAGGAATCCGCGTTGTTATAGAGCTTAAACGTGAGGCTATGAGTGAAATTGTTTTAAATAATCTATTTAAATCTACCACTATGGAAAGTACTTTTGGTGTGATTATGTTGGCAATTCACAATAAAGAACCTAAAATTTTCTCTTTGTTAGAACTTTTAAATCTTTTCTTAACCCATAGAAAAACAGTTATTATTAGAAGAACGATTTTTGAACTTCAAAAGGCAAGAGCAAGAGCTCATATTTTAGAAGGTCTTAAAATTGCACTTGATAATATAGATGAAGTGATTGCTTTAATTAAAAACAGTTCTGATAATAATACCGCAAGAGATTCTTTGGTAGCTAAATTTGGTCTTAGTGAGCTTCAAGCTAATGCTATTTTAGATATGAAACTGGGTCGTTTAACAGGACTTGAAAGAGAAAAAATCGAAAATGAACTTGCAGAATTAATGAAAGAAATTGCAAGACTTGAAGAAATTTTAAAAAGTGAAACCTTGCTTGAAAATTTAATTCGCGATGAATTAAAAGAAATTAGAAGTAAATTTGATGTGCCACGTATTACTCAAATTGAAGATGATTATGATGATATTGATATTGAAGATTTGATTCCTAATGAAAATATGGTTGTAACTATTACGCATCGCGGTTATATTAAGCGTGTGCCTAGTAAACAATATGAAAAGCAAAAACGAGGCGGAAAAGGAAAATTAGCCGTTACGACTTATGATGATGATTTTATAGAAAGTTTCTTTACGGCAAATACACATGATACGCTTATGTTTGTAACAGATCGTGGACAGCTTTATTGGCTTAAAGTTTATAAAATTCCTGAAGGCTCAAGAACGGCTAAAGGAAAAGCAGTGGTAAATCTTATCAATTTACAAGCTGAAGAAAAAATCATGGCTATTATTCCAACCACGGATTTTGATGAGAGTAAATCTTTATGTTTCTTTACTAAAAATGGTATTGTAAAGCGTACAAATTTGAGTGAATATCAAAATATCAGAAGTGTAGGAGTTAGAGCGATCAACTTGGATGAAAATGATGAGTTGGTAACTGCTATTATTGTTCAAAGAGATGAAAATGAAATTTTTACCAGTGGTGGTGAAGAAAATTTAGAAAATCAAGAAATTGAAAATTTAGATGATGAAAATTTTGAAAATGAAGAAAGTATAAACACACAAGGTAAAATGCTCTTTGCAGTAACCAAAAAAGGTATGTGTATCAAATTCCCACTTGCCAAAGTGCGTGAAATCGGCCGTGTAAGTCGTGGGGTGACGGCTATTAAGTTTAAAGAGAAAAATGACGAATTAGTAGGTGCAGTTGTTGTAGAAAATGATGAGCAAGAAATTTTAAGCATAAGCGCAAAAGGTATAGGAAAACGCACCAATGCTGGAGAATATAGATTACAAAGCAGAGGTGGTAAGGGTGTAATTTGCATGAAACTTACAGAAAAAACTAAAGATCTTATTAGCGTAGTTATAGTAGATGAAACTATGGATTTGATGGCTCTTACAAGTTCAGGCAAGATGATACGTGTTGATATGCAAAGTATTAGAAAAGCAGGGCGTAACACAAGTGGCGTCATCGTTGTTAACGTGGAAAATGACGAGGTGGTTAGCATCGCTAAGTGTCCTAAAGAGGAAAATGATGAGGATGAGTTAAGCGATGAAAACTTTGGTTTAGATTTGTAATAAGTTTAAAGTTGGAACGCTTATTGCTTTTTATTTTACTAATTACAATATTTTGAAGGTGTAAAAATGAAAAAAATTTATTTTATGCTAGCAATAGCAGGAATTTTCGCTGGTTGTGTACCAAGTGCAAACAGTGCAACTAAAAATTCAAGTGCAAATAGCACTGCTCCATCTCAAGATGTTATCGTGCAAAAAGTCGATAAAGATGATGTGCGTGATATTATCAGAGAAGAAAAAATGTTGGCTCCAGATGCTAGCGAAACGGAACTTAGTTTTACAGCAGTTGGTGAAGGGATTGCTCCGATGAATACAGTTTCTACTGCTCAAGCCCTAGCTTTAGCAAAAAGAGCAGCGATTACAGATGCTTACAGACAGCTTGCAAGTAAGCTTTATGGTGTGAAAGTGAATGGTAAGGATACTGTAAAAGATGCAATGCTTAGAAGTTCAACTATTACTGCGCAAGTAAATGGTTTGATTAAAAATGCAAGTATTATTGATGAGAATTTTAATCAAGGGCTTTATAGAGTAAACTTAGAACTTAAAATCGATGCAGACAAGTGGAAAGAATTGTTTGCTTATTAATCTTTCTTAGCTTTAAGCTTTTTGCCCAAGATGAATTTATTTTTTGGGCAGAGCTTTCTAGTAAAAATTTCATTCTCTTTCATCAAAATCGAAATTTATCCTTAGCAATGACGCAAAGTGAAAATGTTGAAGAACAATGGGTATGTGAAATTTCTTATAGTGATCAAGATTTAAAAGTTTTACCTCGAACTTCTTTAGGATTGATTGATGATAATATGCCAAAAACAATTAAATTTAATTTTTTAAATTCTCATAAAGATGAGTTAAGTGATTGCTTTATAGGAGCTAAAATCAGTGTTAAGGATATTGTTAATACTGACTTATTACGTGCTCAAAGTGAAACCTATGTTAAAATTTTACCCTTGCGTTTTACCGTGGAATTTGGCGAACAAAATGCGATAATTTATTATCTTAAAAAAAAGTAAATTCAAAATTAAGCGCAAATTGGATACTATAGCAGAAATTTTTTAAAAGGCTTAGGATGAATTTAGTCATAGTAGAAGATGATATTAATATGCGTAAATCCTTAGAAATTGCATTAGCAGAGTATGAAGAATTTAATATTAAATCTTATAAATCTGCCACTGAGGCTTTAAAAAAAATAGATGAGAATACAGATTTGATTATTACAGATATTAATATGCCAGGAATTGATGGCATAGAATTTGTTAAAGCCTGTGAAAATAAATATGATTTTATTATTATGACAGGAAATGCTACTTTAAACCGTGCTATAGAAGCGGTTCGTTTGGGAGTAAAAGATTTTCTAACCAAGCCTTTTGATGTTGATACTTTAGTCGAGGCTATTAAGCGTGCTAAAATCATAAGAGAAAAAACAGCCGATAAAAAAAGCAAAAAAAATGAAAAAAAAGAAGAAAATAAAGATTTTTTTTCAACTTCTCCTAATTTAGAAAAAACATTAAATTTAAGTCAAAAAGCGGCTAAAACTGATGCCTCTGTAATGTTTTTTGGAGAGAGTGGAGTAGGAAAAGAGGTATTTTCTCGTTATATTCACACTCATTCTAAACGCTCTAATAAGCCTTTTGTTGCTATTAATATGGCAGCCATTCCTGCAAATTTGATTGAAAGTGAGCTTTTTGGTTTTGAAAAAGGTGCTTTTACTGATGCCAATGCAACTAAAATAGGGCTTTTTGAAATGGCTAATGAGGGTACTTTGTTTTTAGATGAAATTGGCGAAATGCCTTATGAAATTCAAGCCAAACTTTTAAGAGCTTTGCAAGAAAAAGAAATCACACGACTTGGAAGTACGAAAAACATCAAAATAGATGTAAGAATTATCAGTGCAACTAATGCAAATTTAGATGAAAAAATAAAAAATGGCGAATTTCGTTCAGATTTATATTATCGTTTAAACACTGTTCCTATTAATATTCCGCCTTTAAGAGAGCGTAAAGAAGAAGTTTTGGGTATAGCTCAAAAGGTTTTAGAAGATACTTGTAAAGAATATGATTTTAAGGAAAAACAGCTCAGCCAAGAAGCTAAAAATGCTTTACTTGAATATGATTTTCCTGGTAATATTAGAGAATTAATATCCGTTGTACAAAGAGCTTGTATTTTAAGTGAAAATGATGAAATTTCAAGTGAAGATTTGTTCTTAGAAGCTAGAAGTATAAAAAAAGATGTAAAGAATTTAGAAAAAGAATTGATTTGTGAAGTTCTTTTAAGTGTAGATTATGACAAGGATCAAGCTTCTCAAATTTTAGGTATGGATATAAAAATTTTAAATGAAAAAATTAAAAAATATCAAATAAAGGATAAGTAATGTCAAAAAAACAAAAAATAGCCATTGTGGGTGCTACTGGTGCGGTTGGGGAAGAGCTTTTAAATGTTTTAGATGAACTTGATTTCCCAGTGGAAAGTATTTTACCTTTAGCAAGTGCAAAAAGTGTAGGTAGTGAAGTAGAATTTAAAGGCAAAGCTTATAAAGTCAAAGAACTTACTGAAAATGTATTTAAAGAAAATCCTATTGATATTGCTTTTTTTAGCGCAGGTGGAAGTGTGAGTGAAAAATATGCTAAATTTGCAGCAGAATCTGGTGCTGTTGTTATTGATAATACAAGTCATTTTAGAATGGAAAAAGATGTTCCTTTGGTGGTTCCTGAATGCAATCCTGAGGATATTAAAGATTGGAAAAAAACAGGGATTATTGCTAATCCAAATTGTTCTACCATACAAATGGTGCAAGTTTTAAAACCTTTAAATGATGCATTTAATTTAAAGCGTGTTGATGTAAGTACCTATCAGGCTGCAAGTGGAGCAGGAAAAGAAGGAATGCAAGAATTGGTCGAAGCCATGCAAAGTTTTTTTGCTTTTAAACTTGATGAGTTTAAATCTCAAACTTTTCCTTATACTTTAGCACTTAATCTTATTCCACAAATTGATGTTTTTATGGATAATGATTACACCAAAGAAGAACTTAAAATGGTCAATGAAACTCAAAAAATTTTACATAAAAATTTAGAAGTTTCAGCAACTTGTGTAAGAGTACCTGTTTTAAGAAGTCATAGCGAAGCCATTACTATGCATTTTGAAAAAGAAATAGATGTAAAAAAAGCTAAAGAAATTTTAGAAAAAGCACCAAGTGTTGTTGTCATAGATGATCCTAAAAATAAAAAATACCCTATGCCTTTAATGACAAGTGATACTAATGAAACTTATGTAGGAAGAATTCGCGCTGATGTGTATGATAAAAAAATACTCCATCTTTGGTGTGTGGCAGATCAAATTCGTGTAGGTGCTGCAACAAATGCTGTGCGTATTGCGCAAAAATGGTTAGAATTAAAAAATAAATAAGGAAAAAAATGTTAGAGAAAATATTTGAATCTTTACTTGTTAGAAGTCGTATTGTTACAATTTTACCCGTAATTTTTGGTTTAATTGGAGCTTTTGTATTGTTTTTTATTGCAAGTTATGATGTTTTAAAAGTTATATTTTATACTTATAATTATTTTTTTGATGCAGGTTCTAATGTGGATTTGCATGAGGATGTGGTGGCTTTAATTATAGGAGCTGTTGATCTTTATCTTATGGCTTTAGTTTTGTTTATTTTTTCTTTTGGAGTTTATGAGCTTTTTATCAGCGAAATAGAAGAATTTAAACAAACAAAACAAAGCAAGGTTTTAGAGGTGCATAGCTTAGATCAATTAAAAGACAAGCTTGCAAAAGTTATCATTATGGTCTTAGTGGTAAATTTCTTTCAAAGGGTTTTGCAGATGAAATTTGCTACTCCTGTGGATATGGCTTTTCTTGCTGGATCGATTTTAGCTCTTTGTGTAGGACTTTATTTTTTACATAAAGGTGGTCATTAACAAGGATTATCTTTTTTTGATATAATCGTTTTTTGTGTTTAAAGAATAAAAATGAAAAAAATATTTTTAATTGGTATGATTTTAAATCATTTTGTTTTTGCAGCTCCGTTAGATGAAGTCTTTAAAGATATAGAAGTTTCAGGGACTGTTCGTTATCGCTATGATATTAAAAAAGAAAAAAAATACAATAAAAAAACACATAGATATCAAAATAAAACACAAACGGAAATTACAATAAAATAAGGAAAATCATGATTATACGATGGTTGTTTATTAGTTCAATATTTGTTGTTGCGCTTTTTGGTATTAACTTGAAATCATTTTTTACTTATACCTTTGATGCAAATAAGCAATATGATATGGAAAAAGCGAAGGCTTTGTATTTTCAAAATAAATGCAATACTTGCCATGGAGATAATGCTGAAAAGAGTGTTATAGGATCTAGAATTTTAAAAGATATGTCTCCTGAGGATATTAAAGGAGCTTTGATAGGTTATACTCTTGATAGTAGTAGCTCTACAACAGCTTCTCAAATGGCTTTTTATGCTAGAAATTTAAGCCACGAGGATATAGATAATATTATTGCTTATATTAAAGGTGGAAATTTTGCGCTTGATTTGCAAGTAAAAGACCTTCTTGAAGAAGAACCTGCGCAAAAAACAAAACATAATATATTTCTAAAATAAAATGTAAAAACTATAATTAAAAGGAATGCTATGAAAAAACTAATTTTAACTTTAAGTGTTTTAACTATGGTAAATTGCTTATATGCTAAGGATATTAATATAGGAGTAGTTTTACCTTTAACTGGAACTGTGGCAGCTTATGGGCAAGATGTTTTTAACGGAATTGAACTGGCTAATAAGCTACAACCAAAACTTTCAAATGGAGATGTTATTAAACTTATCACAATAGATACAAAAGGAGATAAACTTGAAACTTCAAACGGAGTTAATCGTTTAATAGCAACAGATAAAGTCCTTGGGATTATTGGTGAAGCTACAACTCCAAATACCATTCAAGCTATTTCTATAGCAGAAGAGAAAAAAATTCCTCTAATAGCTCCAGTGGCATCTGGAGATAAATTGCTAGATAAAAAGAAATATGCAAGTAGAGTTTGTTTTAAAGACAGTTTTCAAGGAGATAAATTTGCTACTTATGTATCTAAGGATTTAGGGCTTAAAAACGCTGTTATCATCATAGATCAAAGCAATGTTTATTCTTTAGGTTTGGCAAGAGCTTTTGAAAATTCTTTTAAGAATAATGGTGGGAAAATTATAAAAAAACTTGTTATTAATTCAGGAGATAAAGATTTTAGAGCTGTGGTTTCGCAACTTAAGAGTTTAAATCCTGATTTTGTTTATATGCCTATTTATCATCCTGAAGCTGCTTTAATTGCGAGACAAGCAAGACAAATTGGTTTTGATAAACTTTTAGCAGCAGGAGATGGTGTTAATAATCAAACTTTTATAGATCTTGGCGGAAGTGCTGTTAATGGAGTAATTTTCACTGATAGTTTTGATTATAACAATCCATCTACACAATTAGGAAAAGATTTTGTTGCAGCTTATGAGAAAGTTAAAGGAACAAAAGAACTTCCAGCATTTTCGGCTATGGGTGCTGATGCATATTTTGTAATGTTGAATGCTATGAATGCTTGCGTTGATAATCTTAGCAGTGAATGTATTAATAGCAAAATTCATCAAACTAAAGATTTTCAAGCTGTTGGTGGTGTGATTAGCATAGATGAAAGCGGTAATGCTATTCGTTCTGTTGTGATTAAAGAAATTCAAAATCAAAAACAAAATTATAAAACAATTATAAATCCATAATTATTAAAATAAAGGTAGAGAATGAAAAAAAGTTTAATTTTAGCAAGTATTCTAAGTTTAAGTTTAAGTGCTGCGGAAGTCAAAATAGGAGTTGTTTTACCGCTTAGCGGAGCTACTGCAGCATATGGACAAAGTGCACTAGAAGGGATTAAACTTGCAAATTCAATGCAATCAACTTTAAGTAATGGAAATAAGGTTTCTCTTGCTATTATTGATACTAAGGGTGATAAATTAGAATCTTCGAGTGGAGCAAATCGTTTAATTTCTCAAGATAAAGTTATAGGTCTTATAGGGGAAATGGTTACTGCTAATACATTGCAAGTTATGCGCGTAGCAGAAGATAATAAAATTCCATTGATCGCTCCTGCTGCAACTGGTGATAGATTGCTTGATAAAAAAATATATTCTTCTCGAGTATGTTTTATGGACAGTTTTCAAGGTTCATCTTTAGCAAAATATGTTTTTTCAAAACTTAATTACAAAAGTGCTGTTATTGTAGTAGATCAAAGCACTGACTATTCCTTAGGTTTAGCAAAAGCTTTTGAAAAACAGTACAAGTCTAATGGCGGTCAAATTCTTAGAATTTTAAGAGTTAATTCAGGTGATAAAGATTTTAGAGCTATTGTAGCTCAAGTTAAAAGTTTAAATCCAGAATTTATTTTTTTACCGCTTTATTATAGTGAAGCTTCTTTATTTGCAAGACAATCAAAACTCGCAGGTTTAAATATTCCTATGGGCTCTGCAGATGGAGTTGCTGATCAAACTTTTATTAGTTTAGCTGGAGATGCAAGCGAGGGTTATATTTTCACAGATAGTTTTGATGCTAATAATCCAACTACAAAATTAAGCAAAGAATTTATCAGTGTTTATGAAAAAGCTAAAGGAACAAAAGAAGTTCCAAATTTTTCGGCTATGGGTGCTGATGCGTATTTTGTAATGCTAAATGCTATGAATGCTTGCGTTGATAATCTTACTAGTAAGTGCGTCAATGAAAAAATTCACCAAACTAAAAATTATCAAGGTGTTTCTGGTGTTATTAGCATTGATCAAACAGGAAATGCAACTCGTTCTGTAGTGGTTAAAGAAATTAAAAATCAAAAGCAAAATTATAAAGATATTATCAATCCTTAAAGGAAAAATAGAAAGATTATGGATTCTACTTTATTTTTACAACAACTTGTTAATGGGCTTAGTTTGGGTAGTATGTATGCCCTTATTGCTGTTGGCTATACTATGGTTTATGGTGTGTTAAGACTTATTAATTTTGCTCACGGCGATATTATGATGGTTGGTGCTTATGCAGCTCTTTTTTGCATGACTAACCTAAATGTTCCTTTTCTAGGAGCTTTATCTTTAGCAATGATTTTTGCTGCCTGTGTTGGAATGGCTACAGATAGAATTGCTTATAAACCTTTAAGACAGGCTCCTAGAATTTCATTGTTGATTACAGCAATTGGTATTAGTTTTTTCTTGCAAAATCTTTTTAATATGCTTTTTACTTCAACACCTAGAACTTTTACACCGCCAAGTTATTTTGAGGAAAGTGTTAATTTTGGTGGAGTGATAACAACTTATGGTTCTTTAATGGTTCCTGCTCTTACATTTGTTATTTTAATAGCAGTGTTATGGATTTTGTATAAAAGCAAATATGGTATAGCTATTCGTGCTTTAGCATTTGATATACAAACAGTAAATTTAATGGGTATAGATGCAAATCGTATTATTGCTATAGTTTTTGCCCTAGGTTCAGCTTTGGCAGCAGTTGGAGGTGTTTTTTGGGCTGCAAATTATTACTCTGTTGAACCTACTATGGGAACTTTAATAGGTTTGAAAGCTTTTGCTGCTGCCGTTTTAGGAGGTATAGGTTCTGTAGTAGGTGCAGTTTTGGGTGGACTTATTATAGGATTTACTGAAGTTGTTGTTGTGGCTTTTTTCCCAGATTTATCAGGCTTTAAAGATGCATTTGCTTTTATTTTTTTGGTGTTTATATTGTTATTTAGGCCTACGGGAATTTTAGGTATAAATTTTGAAAAGAGTAGGTTTTAATGATGGTTAAAATTAAGGTTTCACATTTAATCTTTTTAATTGCTTCAATTATTTTTATTTTCATTTCTCCTTATATTTTTGGGGACTATGGATTAAACATTGTTAATCAAATTGCTATTTTTATTATTTTGGCTGTGAGTTACAACCTTATTAATGGTGTAACTGGACAATTTTCACTAGAACCCAATGGATTTGTTGCGATTGGAGCTTATGCAGCTGCTTTAGTTCTTTTAAGTGCTGATGCAAAAAATGATCAGTTTTTTTTAGATGGTCCTAGTTCTTTTATTTTAGCTATCCATTCAAATTCCTTTATTCTAGCTTTAATTTTAGCTGGAATTTGTTCATCTTTGCTTGCCCTGATTTTAGCTTTTGCTGTATTTCGCGTGAGAGGGGATTATTTAGCTATTGTAACTTTAGGCTTTGGAATAATTATTAAAATAGCTGCTATTAATTTTCCTTCTATTACTAATGGCTCAAGAGGACTGGTAGATATTCCACAATTTTCCACGATCTATTGGACGGGTGGTATTGCTATTGTAGCGGTTATTTTAATTTTAAATATAGTTTATTCTAAATATGGTCGTGCAATGAAGGCTATAAGAGATGATGAAGATGCTGCAAGTGCCATGGGAATAAATACTTTTTGGATAAAAACTTTAGCTTTTGGCACTTCAGCATTTTTAGAAGGTGTAGGTGGTGGACTTTTAGCCTGTCTGTTGACTACCGTATCTCCAACTCAATTTGATTTTTTACTTACTTTCCAGCTTTTGATTATTATTGTTTTGGGTGGACTTGGTTCTACTACAGGTGCTATCATAGGTGCGATATTGGTTATTGGTGGAAGCGAGTGGCTTAGATTTTTAGATGAGTTAAATATAAAAATAGATTCTTTAAATCTTGATATCCAATCAACACCAGGACTTAGAATGGTTGTTTTTTCTATTGTTCTGATTTTAGTAATGCTTTTTGCAAGAAAAGGCATAATGGGTTATTACGAGTTGAGTGATGTGATTAGAGGGATTAAAAAGCGTTTTAAAAGGAGTAAAAAATGATTTTGGAATTAAAACAAATTTCAAAAAGTTTTGGTAGTGTTAGGGCTATTAATGAAACTTCTTTTAAAATCAATGAGGGTGAAATTTTTGCTTTAATTGGACCTAACGGGGCTGGTAAAACAACTCTTTTTAATATTATAACAGGTAACTATAAACCTAGTTCAGGTTCGGTTGAATTTCTAGGAGAAAGAATTGATCACTTAAAACCTCATAAGATTGTGCATTTAGGAATAGCTAGAACATTTCAAAATATTAGACTTTTTTCAAGTATGAATGTGCTTGAAAATGTTCTTATTGGTTTTAATAAACAAATGAAATATAATATTTTTGAAGCCTTTTTGCATTTAGGGCGTTTTGGAAAAATAGAACAAGTATTTAAAGAGAAGGCTTATGCAATATTAGAAGAACTTGGTATTGTAGAATTTGCTCATGAAAAGGCTACTAGCTTAAGTTATGGGCAACAAAGAAAAGTTGAGATTGCAAGAGCAATGGCTACTCAGCCAAGATTGTTATTGCTTGATGAGCCAGCCGCTGGGATGAATAGCTCCGAGAGCGATGAACTTGCTGAGCTCATTTTTAAATTACGAAAAGATTATAAAATTAGCGTTTTGCTTATAGAGCATGACATGAAATTTGTAAATAAATTGTGCGATCGCGTATTGGTGCTTGATTATGGAAAAACAATTTTTGAAGGTAAACTTTGCGATGCTGTAAATCATAAAGAAGTAATTGCTGCGTATTTAGGGGATTTTGATGCTAATAGTTAAAGATTTGCATGTTTATTATGGATTAATTGAAGCTGTTAAAGGGATTGATTTTAAAGTGGAAACAGGTCGTATTGTTTCTCTTATAGGTTCAAATGGAGCAGGTAAAACTTCAACTTTAAATGCGCTTTTAAACTCAGTTAAAAGAACTGGTGGGGTTAATTTCTTAGGTTATGATACTAAAAGGCATTTAACTCATACTTTAGTTCAAAAAGGTATAGCTTTAGTTCCTGAAGGAAGACGTGTTTTTATCAATTTAAGCGTAGAGGAAAATTTAAAAATAGGTGCTTTTAATAATGCTGAAAATTATGAGCATTTAAGAGAGCAAATGTATAAACTTTTTCCAAGACTTGCAAGCAAAAAGCATGCTTTAGCTGGAACATTGAGTGGAGGGGAAGCGCAAATGCTTGCGATTTCAAGGGCTTTAATGAGTGAACCAAAACTTTTGATGTTGGATGAGCCTTCTTTGGGACTTGCTCCAAAGATTGTGGGTGAAGTTTTTGATATTATTGTGCGTTTAAAAGAAGAGGGTATAACTATTCTTTTGGTAGAGCAAAATGCTTATTCTGCATTAAAAATAAGTGATTACGCTTATGTTTTGGAAAATGGTCGCATTGTAATGGAAAACGAGGCTAAAAATTTAATAGGTGATGATGAGATTAGAAAGAAATATTTAGGGCTTTAAAATTTAAAGGAAAAAGAATGAAAAATATAATAAAAAGCATAGGGGATTTAAAAGTTTCGGTTGTATTGTTTTTGCTTTTTGCGCTTTTTTGTGCTTTGGCAACTTTTATTGAAAGTGCTTATGGAACTCCTACGGCTTGGGCAATGGTTTATGATACTTTTTGGTTTGAATATATACAACTTTTACTTGGTATTAATTTACTATGCGGGATGTTTCGTTATAAAATGTTTGGGCTTAAAAAATTGCCTTTAATGATTTTTCATATTTCTTTTTTATTTATTTTAGTGGGTTCGGCAATGACAAGATATGCTGGTTTTGAAGGTATTTTACCTATTAGAGAGCATACTCAAAATTCACTTATAGAAAGTTCTAAGACTTCTTTGCGCATTTCTGCTATAAAAGATGGAGAACGCTATAGTGCGGTTAATGATCGTTATATAGGAAATTTGCCTTTTGCTAATTCTTTTAAATTAAAACTTAATTTAGGTGATGATCAAGCTGTATTAAAATATAAAGATTTAATCTTAAATGCTCATTATACTTATAAAGAAAATAATAATTCTGATCCTTTATTGGTTTTAATGCTTTCTCAAAAAGGATCTCAAGGTGTTGATGTTAAATTTGAAAAAGGTGAAGTTAAGAATATAGAAGGGGTTAACTTTGCTTTTATGAATGATAATGTTAAAGCACCTTTTGTAAAAATTGACGAAAATTTAACTTTAAGTTCAAGTGAAAACTTACATTTTCTAAGTATGTTAGATGGACAAAATTTAGACCTTAAAATTGGAGAAAAGGCAAATGCTAAGGAAAGAAGGCTTTATGAAATTAATGATATTAGTTTTGTAGTTAAAGCTGCTTCTTTGCATGCGCAAGAAGCTTTAGAAGGCTCCAATAGACCTCAAGATGAAAGTTTTTGGTTATGGTTTAAATCTGCTTGGTTGGAAGTGGGTAGAACTATCTTGATTTCTACTTTTGGCGAGCCTCAAAATTGGAAAAATTCTTTATTGTTGCATTTTAAAGATTTTGCCTTAAGCAATGAGAATAAAAACTTAGAATTAACTGGCTCTAATGCTTTAAAATTAGAATTAAGCTATAAAAATGAAAGTAAAGAATTTTATATTTTTGAATATAATAAACCTATTATGATAGAACTTGCGGGTCAAAAATTCTTTATTTCTTGGGCGCTTTCTTACGAACAATTGCCTTTTGATATTTATTTGAGAGATTTTGTATTAGATCGTTATCCAGGCTCTATGTCTCCAGCTTCTTATGCAAGTGAAATTACCGTAAAAAATAATAATGAAAATTTTGATTATAGAATTTTTATGAATAATGTTTTAGATTATGATGGCTATAGATTTTATCAAAGTTCTTATGATCAAGATGAAAAAGGGACTGTTTTATCTGTAAATAAAGATCCAGGTAAAATACCAACTTATATAGGTTATTTTTTGCTTTGTCTTGGAATGTTTATGAATTTTTTAAATCCACATTCTAGATTTAGAACTTTGGCAAGATTAATTAATAAAGACACTTTAAAACATGCAAGTGTGATTATTTTTATTTTATTGCTATCTTTTGGTTCTGAAAAGACTTTTGCTCAAGATTTAAATTCAACCTTACCTGTGGTAAATACTAATCATGCTAAAGCTCTTGCTACTTTAATAGTTCAAAAATCAGCAGATGGAAGAATGGTGCCTTTTGATACGCTATCAAGAGAAATTTTAGAAAAAATTCATCAAAGTGATAGCTATAAGGGTCAAAATTCTAACGCTGTTATGCTTTCCATGCTCGTTGATGTAGATAAATGGCAAATAGAACCTTTTATTTTAATGCCACAAAATCAAGCAGTTCGTGATGCTATTGCAAATATTTTAGAAATTCCTAGCGCTAAATATATTTCTTATAAAGATTTCTTTGATGAGAATAACCGATATAAACTTCAAAAATATGTTGAAAATGCAAATCGTAAAAACCCAAATGCAAGAGGAGTTTTTGATAATGAAATTATAAAACTAGATGAAAGAGCTAATGTTGTAAATTTAGTTTTTAGTGGTGAATTATTTAAATTTATTCCTGTTCAAAATAATCCAAATAATGTTTGGCTTGCACCTTTTTCTGCTGTAACTACTCTTAAGGGGGATGAAGGGCATATTGTTTTGGCTTTAATACAGAATTATTTTAGCGCCGTGGAAAATGCTTTTAAAGATGGTAATTGGACTAGAGCTGATGAAGGCTTGAAATTTATCAAAGAATATCAAGAAAAAATAGGATATAAAGTCATGCCTAGTAAAACCAAGGTTGAAATGGAAATTTTTTCTAATAAGGCTGAAATTTTCGTTAAACTCGCTCCTGTATATTTAATTGCGGGTTTTTTACTTTTGATTCTTGTTTTTTCTAAAATGGTCGTACCGAATTTAAAAATCTCTTTTATATTTAAAGTGGTATATGTTTTAAATGTTTTAGCTTTTGTAATTCATACAGTAGGTCTTGGACTTCGTGCTTATTTATCAGGTCATGCTCCATGGAGTAATGGCTATGAAAGTATGGTGTATATAGCTTGGGCATTGTCTTTATCGGGTATATTTTTCTCTAGAAAAAGTCCTATAGCCTTGTCATTAACTTCTATTTTATCCGGTGTTGTATTAATGGTTGCACATTTAAGTGAAATGAATCCGCAAATTACAAATCTTGTTCCTGTGCTCAATTCTTATTGGCTTAGTATTCATGTATCTGTTATTACTGCTAGTTATGGATTTTTAGGACTTTGTGCCTTACTTGGTATCTTTACACTGTTCTTAATGTGTTTTCTTAAGAAAGATGGAAAATATAATCTTAATATTTTGAGAAATATTACAGAGGCTACAAGAATTAATGAAATGGCAATGATTTTTGGACTTTGTTTGCTTACTGTAGGAAATTTTTTAGGTGCAATTTGGGCAAATGAAAGTTGGGGGAGATATTGGAGTTGGGATTCTAAGGAAACTTGGGCTTTAGTTAGCATTTTGGTTTATGCAGCAATTTTGCATCTTAGAATGATTCCAAAATATTGTAATCAATTTGTGTTTGCTTTATGGAGTATGTTTGCTTATTGGGTTATTATTATGACTTATTTTGGAGTAAATTACTTTTTAACAGGACTTCATTCTTACGCTGCAGGCGAAGCGGCTCAAATTCCTAATTATGTTTATTGGGGATTTGCGTTGATGGTGGTTTTAGCTCTTTTTGCAAGAAGGAATCGAAATTTTGTGGGCAAACTTTAAATGAGCCATATTTTTTTGGTTATTTTTTGTGCTGCTTTAGCGCTTTTATTGTTTTTAGGCATAATTGCTTATCTTATTACAAGTGATGGCAAAAAAACAGTTAAAAAGCAAAAAACTAGCCAAAAGCAGCATGTAGCTGAAAAGACTAAAAAATTTGATACAGACTTAGATAAAATGATAGTTGCTGCTTCCGATGTTAAGCTAACAGATGTTGAATTAAAAGAACTTGCCAAACTTTATGTGCAGACACATAAACTTGGTTCAAAAACTTCTAAAGAATTAGATGAAGCAACAAAAAAGAAACTAGAATTTGTTTCTGCTTTGGCTGCAAATATTAATGCAAGTGCACAAACAGTCAGTTACTTAAATAAAGAACTTAAGAAAATTTCTGGATCTTACAAAAAAGAAATTGATGCTTACGAGCATATGGGATTAGCTAAAAGAAAAATTAAAGAAGATAAATAATATGGTGCGCTCAAGAGGATTCGAACCTCTGGCCTTTTGAACCGCAATCAAATGCTCTATCCAGCTGAGCTATGAGCGCAAAAATAAGTTAAAATTATATATAAATATTCTTAAAATAAGCAAAATTTTGCTTATTTTGTTTGTTTTTTAGCTTTTTTACCTTCATCTAAATCAAATTCTTTAGTCTTTTTTGAATGATAAAATATAAAACCTACAATCAAAATACAGCAAATCAAAGAAAAAATATAAAGTGTACCATAAGGGCTATCTTTGAAAAAAAGATTATTAGTATTCATTCCAAAAAATCCTACGATCAAATTTAAAGGCAAGAAAATAGAAGAAAGTATACTTAAAAGATAAATACTTTTATTCATTTTTTCATTTTTAATTGCACTTGTTAATGCATAAAGAGTATCAACTCTTGCTAGATGTTCTTTGGTGTTTTTGCTTAAGATGCCGATGGATAAATTTAAAATTTTTAAATGTTTTTTGTATTGTGCTTGTTCACTAAGCAAAAGATTGAAAGCTTCGCTTAGAAGATTAATTTGCTTTAGATTTTTGTTGATTTTTTGTCTTAACACAAAGGATTTTTTGTAAAAATTTTTAACAAAACCACCTTTTAAGATAATACCTTCTTTGTGTTCTAAAAGATTTTGAAAATGAGTATTTTGTACTTTAAAATCTTCTAAAATGGATTTAATAAAATTTGAAAATTCTTCTATGCTAGAAAGCTTAAATTCTTCATTTTGAAGTTTATAAATTTTTTCATCATTAAAAAGCCAAGTTTCCAAATTTAATCCCACATAAACAAAAATTTTTTGTCCATAAATTTCACTATAGAAAGTTTCTAAATTCTTTGCTTGTAGGATTTTTTTTAGATTTTCGTGTAGTTCTAGCATTTTATTTGCCTCTTAAGTGATAAAAATTTCTTTTAAATTGTGTAAAAGAATTATTCAAAATTGCTTCACGCATCTTTCTTGTAAGTTCAAGATAATAATGTAGATTGTGTAAACTTGCCAAACGAAAAAAAGTAAGTTCTTTAGCTTTAAAAAGATGGTTTAAATAACCCCTTGAAAAATTACGACAAGTATAACATGAGCAAGTAGGATCTATGGCTTCATGATCGTTGATAAATTCTGCTTTTTTGATATTAAATTTTCCAAAACTTGTGAAAAATGTTCCATTTCTTGCATTTCTAGTTGGCATCACACAGTCAAACATATCTACTCCTCGCTCAACATTTTCCACCAAATCTTCAGGCGTTCCTACACCCATTAAATATCTTGGACGATTTTCATCTAGATAAGGGTTTAAGTTTTGTACTGTTTCATACATCAAGGCGTTTTCTTCGCCCACGCTAAGCCCGCCTATAGCTAAACCATCAAATGGCATTTCGTTTAAACTTAAAGCACAACGCTTTCTTTCTTCATAATTTGTACCACCTTGGATAATACCAAAAATATTTTGCCCTATACCTATACCTTTATTTTGCATACTTTTATGATAAGCAATAGCCTCTTTTGCCCAAAATATAGTACGATCAACAGAAATTTTAACCCTTTCTTTGGTTGCGGGTAGAGCTACTAAATCATCTAAAATCATCATAATATCAGAGTTAAAATCATATTGAGTATTTAAAACACTTTTTGGAGTAAAAAGATGACGACTCCCATCGATGTGACTTTTAAATTCTATGCCTTCATTAAAATGTTTGGAATTTTTACTTAAAGAAAAAGCTTGAAAACCACCACTATCGGTTAAAAAACTTCTATCAAATTTCGTAAAACCATGCAAACCTCCAAAATCTTTTACCACTTTGGAAGTTGGACGCAAGTACATGTGGTAGGTATTTGCTAAAATAATTTTTGCATCAAGCTCGTTTTTTATATCATTAGCATCAAGACTTTTAACCGCTCCTACTGTGCCAACAGGCATAAAAACAGGGGTTAAAAAAGTGCTGTGTGCGGTAGTGATTTCACAAACCCTTGCCATTCCATCTTTATGCTTTAATTTAAATTCCATTTGTTATAATTTCCTTTTTGGAGTTTAAAATGAATAATATTTTAATTATAATAGACGGTATTTTAGCAAAGCATTTCTTAGAAAGGCTTTGTTTTGAAAAAGGCTTAGGTTACTTTTTTACAGTAGTGTGTCAAAATAGTGAAAAAAATAACTTAAATATTTCTAGTGAGTATATTGACTTGCATTATTTTGATCCTACAAGCACAGCGCGTCTTGAAAATATTATGAGTAAAGATTTTAAACAGGCTTTTATTTATATGCAAGATGAATTTGAAACTAAAAAAAGTTATGAGGCTTTGCGTTCTTTAAATCCAAATTTAGAAATAGAAATAATGGATTTTTGGGGGTTAAGTGTTAATGATACTCATGCAAATTTAGCTGATGCTAGAATGACTTTAAGCCGTAGATTTATGGATTTTTTACCAGATATTGCTTTAACAGCTCAGTATATAGGGCTTGGGGTTGGAGAGATTATGGAAGTAAAAATTCCAGCAGGGTCTATTTTTGCTTATAGGCACATAAGTTCAATACAACAAAAAAGGTGGCGCATAGTCCTTATTTATAGAAATTCTAAGATTTATTTTGTAAAACCATCTTTTGTTTTAGAGCCAAATGATAGCATTTTGATCGTTGGAGATCCTGTTGTTTTACAAAGTATTTTTCATAATATAAGAGGCAAAGCAGGGCAATTTCCTATGCCTTTTGGAAGTAATGTTTTTGCTTTAATTGATATGAAAAATATGAATCAAAATATGCAAGAAAGAGTGCTTGATACTACTTTAAAATTAACTCAAAAAAGCAATGCAAAAAGATTTTTTATACATGTTATCAATCCTAAATTAGGGGTAATGTATGAAAAATTAAAAAAACTTTCTGAGAATAAAGAAGGTGTTTTTTTTGATTATTTCAACACGGATTTTAAACAAATTTCCACATGGTTGCAAAATAATGATATAGGATTAGTTGTAACCGATATAAAAAATTTTGAGAAAGAAAAACAAGCTTTTTTTGATTTAAAAATTCCTATTATGAAGGTGGGTGAAGCTTCTTTTGATGAGCTTAAAGAAGCGATTATTTTAAGTGCCGATGAGAGTGAACTTGAAAATAATGCAAATGTCATTACTGATTTAAGTAAACAGCTTGATTTTGGAGTTATTTTATATTATTATAATCCAAATTCTCAAAATACTACAGATATGGAGGAGTATTTTAGAAGTTTATCTAAGCTTTATGATAAAAATATACAAATTATTAATAAAAATGATGAAAACCCTCTTTTAAATTTGCAATATCGCGAAGATTTGTTACAATTTGTGAGTTTTCAAAAAGAATTACTAAATAGAGATTTTGGCAGAAATTTAAGTACAAATTTAAATAGGCATTATTATAAAATGAGACAAAATTACCAACTTTTCATACCAGTAGAATAAATAATTAATTAAATGTGATAGAATAAACGCAAAAAGAGTAGTTCAATGCAAGTAGAAGTTAAGTTAAAAGAAAATGCTTATAAGGTTTATATTGATGAACTTGAAGAATTAAAATTTGATAGTAAGGTTTTTATACTTTCAAATCCTAAGATTTCAGGTCTTCATTTGAAAACATTACTTTCTAAAATTAAGGCAAAAGAAATTTTTATTGCTACTGTAAAAGATGGTGAAGAATATAAAAATTTAAGCACCATAGAAGAAATTTTAAACCAAATGTTTAATTCTAAATTGGATAGAAAAAGCGTGCTTATAAGTTTTGGTGGTGGCGTGATTAGTGATATGGGCGGATTTGCTGCTAGTATTTATCAAAGAGGTATTGATTTTATAAATATTCCTACTACACTTTTAGCTTGCGTTGATGCAGCAGTAGGTGGAAAAACAGGTGTTAATAATAATTTTGGTAAAAATCTTATTGGCACTTTTTATCAACCTAAAGCTGTATATTGTGAGAGTTCTTTTTTAAAGACTTTGAGTTCTAGGGAACTTGCTGCAGGTATGGCTGAATTTATTAAAATGGCGACAATGTTTGATGATAGTATACTTGATTTTATAGAAAAAATTGATGAAAAAAGTTTCTTAAATGCTACTTGCGAGAATGAAATTTTTACTCAAATTATAGCAAGAAGCATAGAACTTAAATCAAGGGTTGTTGAACAAGATGAAAAAGAATCAGGGCTTAGAATGCTTTTAAATTATGGACATACTTTTGCTCATGTTATAGAAAATTTTACAGATTATAAGTTTTATTTACACGGAGAAGCAGTAGCTATAGGTATGGTTATGGCAAATCAATTAGCTTTAAATTTAGGGTTTTTGGATAAAATGCAAAGTCAAAAAATAAAAGATATTTTACTTAAATTCAGTTTGCCAATATCATATAAAATCAATAATGTAGATGAATTTTATGAAGCTTTTTTCATGGATAAAAAAAGCTCTAATAAAAAAATCAATTTTGTTCTTGCTAGTCCTTTGGGTAAGGGTTTGATAAAAAGCGATATTTCTAAAGAAGATATAATTGCAACTTTAAGAGAATTCCAATGAAAAAAATTATTATTTTAACCTTTTTTGTTGTTTTTGCTTTTGGTGATGTAAATCGGACTATTATTAATAATATAAATGAGAAAATTAATACTTTAAATACTGTAATCAGTGCTAGTATTTGGAATATACGTTATGAAAATTTTATAAAATATCAAGATATAAATGATGAATTAATCATTTTAAATCTTAATTTAAAAAAGACTTCCGATATTCACCAACAAGAAGAACTTAAACGCAAGATAGCAAATTTAGAAGAGCAATTGAGCTTGCTTAAAGAATACAAAGATTTAAATTTTGCACAAAGTCTTAGCGCCCCTGATAATATAGAAACTTTATCTAAGCTTACTAATCCTTTGGCTATTATAGGAGCTTTTTCTCATATTAAGAAATTAAAAGGAGAAAAGGAAGAATATATATTTAAATTTAATGATTTTAAAAATTTAGTAGATAAAATTAGAGAAAAAAACTCAGAACTTAAAGAATTGGTTGAGCTTAAACCAAGTGTTGAGAATATAGAAGCTTTAAAAGCTTCGGATAAAAAATTAGAAGAATTTGAGCAAGCTTTAAATTTTGCTAGTGTTTCTTATTCTGTTTATGAGAAAAAAATTGATGAAGAGCTTTCTCGAGTAAGTGCTGAGATTAAAATTCAAAGCTTAAGGGCTGTAAATATACTTGTTGCTATTGTTATTGTTATAGCTATAGCTTTTATGTTGAAATTTATTGCTAAAAAATATATTAAAGATAGTGAAAGATATTATACCGCTACGAAGATTATTAATTTTATTAATATAAATATTATTTTTCTTATTTTGCTCTTTGCTTATATAGAAAATATTACTTATCTTGTAACTATACTTGGTTTTGCTTCTGCAGGCTTAGCTATTGCTATGAAAGATATGTTTATGTCTATGCTTGGATGGTGTGTGATTATTTTTGGTGGAAGTTTTAGAGTAGGAGATCGTGTAAAGGTTTTTCAAAATGATACTACCTATATAGGAGATATTATAGATATTTCTTTTTTACGCATTACTCTTTATGAAGAGCTTACGCTTGAAACTTATAGTAAACATCGTCGCAGCGGACGTATTATATTTATTCCTAACAACTATGTTTTTACAAATTTGCTTGCTAATTATACTCATCATGGTATGAAAACCGTGCTTGATGGCATTGATATAAGTGTTACTTTTGATAGTAATCTTGATAAGGCGCAAGAAATTGTGGAAAATATTGTTACACGCCATGCCAAAGGTTATACTGAGCTTGCTAGAAAAAATATAGCTCGTTTACAACATGAATATAGTATTAAAAATCCTAAAGTGGAGCCAAGGTTTTTTATGTTTTTTGAACATTGGGGAATGCGAATTTCTGCATGGTATATGACCAATGCTTATGCGGCTTTGGTATTAAGAAGTACGATTAGCAAAGAGATTATAAAAGAATTTAATAAGCATAAAGATATAAAAATTGCTTATCCATCGCAAAATTTATATTTGGGAAATTTAAATCAAAATCATTTTGAACAACATCATGAAAATATGCATTTTCATGCAAGGAATAAAGATTGAAAGAAAAAGTTTTTTTTAAAACCTTTGGGTGTCGCACAAATATTTATGATACAGAGCTTTTAAAAAGTTATGTAAAAGATTATGAGATTATAAATGATGAGAATAAAGCACAAATTATCGTTGTAAATTCTTGCACGGTTACAAATGGAGCTGATAGCGGGATAAAGTCTTATGTAAATACCATGCAAAAAAAAGGCATTAAAGTTATACTTACAGGTTGTGGTGCTGTAAGCAAAGGTAAGGAGCTTTTAGATAAAAAGCAAGTTTTTGGAGTGCTTGGAGCGTCAAATAAAGATAAAATCAATGAATTTTTAGGAGCAAAGACAAGTTTTTATGAACTTGGAAATTTAAATTTTATTGATAAAGATATAGTTTGTGAATATGAAAATCATACCAAAGCTTTTGTGAAAATTCAAGAAGGTTGTGATTTTGCTTGTTCTTATTGTATTATCCCTAGCGTGAGGGGAAAATCAAGAAGTGTGGATGAAAAAGCTCTTTTAAAACAGGTTGAAATTTTGGGAGCTAATGGTTATAGTGAAATTGTTTTAACAGGGACTAATATAGGTTCATATGGGCTTAAAAATGGCACAAGTTTAGGCAAGCTTTTGCGGAAAATGGGACAAATTTCAGGTATAAAACGCATAAGGTTAGGTAGTTTAGAACCCGCACAAATTGATGAGAGTTTTTTAGAAATTTTAGATGAAACTTGGCTTGAAAGGCATTTACATATTGCATTGCAGCATACAAGTGAAAAAATGCTTCGTATAATGCGAAGAAGATCGCATACGGATAATGATTTAAAGCTTTTTAATACTATAGCAAGCAAAGGATATGCTTTAGGGACGGATTTTATAGTAGCTCATCCAGGTGAGAGTGAAGAGCTATGGCAAGAAGCTTTGAAAAAATTTAAAGAATTTCCACTCACTCATATTCATGCTTTTATTTTTAGTCCTAGAAACAACACGCATTCTGCTACCATGAAGGATGTGATAAATGGAACTTTAGCTAAAGAAAGGCTAAACACTTTAAAATCCATAGTAGAAAAAAATAATTATGAATTTAGGAAAAAAAATCAAGTTTCACTTGAAGTTTTGATAGAAAATCAAAAAGATGGTTTTTTTGAGGGTTATGATCAGTTTTTTAACAAGATCAAAATTAAAAGTGATAAAGATATAGCTAAAGAATGGATTGTTATATCTGAATATGAAGTGCAAGAAAAGTCTAACTTTGCAATTTTAAAAGGCTAGATAATGAAAAATAAAAAGATAATTTTAGCATCTTTTATGGTTTTATGTATGCTTTTGGGAATTTTATATTTTAAAAATGAACCTAAATATATAGATGAAAATCTTTATCAAAGTCTATTAAGCCAAAATTTAATCCAAAAAGCTGTGATTGATAAAGACGAAATTTGGCTTAAGGCAGAAGGTGAAAATTACGTAATTATAAAAGATGGCATAGATATAAAAACACTTTTAGCAAAAGTTCCTATAGAGGTTAAAAAAGATAACACGCTTTGGGTGTTTTTTATTTTACTTGTTTTTATTATCGCACTTTTTATAAGTCTTGGTTATTTTGCCCGTAAAAAAGAATTGGCTAAATATCCTATATCAAATAAGAATCACATTCAAGCTCAAAATTCAAATATTAATTTAGAAAGTTCTCATATAAAACCTGTGATTTCAGATATTACTTTTAATGATGTAGCAGGTGTTGATGAAGTTAAAATGGAACTAAGCGAACTTGTAGATTTTTTACAAAATCCTAAAAAATATAAAGAATTTGGTGTAAAAATGCCAAAAGGTGTTTTAATGGTAGGCCCACCAGGTGTAGGAAAAACATTGATAGCAAAAGCAGTTGCAGGAGAAGCAGGGGTGCCATTTTTTTATCAAAGTGGTTCAAGTTTTGTTGAAATTTATGTAGGTATGGGTGCAAAAAGAGTTAGAGAGCTTTTTTCAAAAGCTAAAATGATGGCTCCTAGTATAGTTTTTATCGATGAAATAGATGCTGTAGGTAAAGCAAGGGGAGAAATGTCAAATGTTGAAAGAGATAGTACTTTAAATCAACTTTTAACCCAAATGGATGGTTTTGAGGACAATAGCGGGGTTATAGTTATAGCTGCAACAAATAAAATCGAACTTATGGATTCTGCTTTATTGCGTTCAGGGCGTTTTGATAGGAGAATTTTTTTATCTTTACCTGATTTTAAGGATAGACTTAAAATTTTAGAAATTTATATGAAGGATAAAAATAATAATATCAATTTAAATAAAATCGCTAAAGCAAGCGTAGGTTTTAGTGGAGCAGGACTTGAAACTTTGGTCAATGAAGCGGCAATTAATGCTTTAAGAAGAAATAGTGCTTTAGTTGAGGAAAGTGATTTTTATGCTGTATTAAATAAAGTTCTTTTAGGCAAGAAAAAGATTTTAAGTTTTAATGATGAAGAGAAAAAAATTCAAGCCACTTATCAAGCTGCAAAAGCTTTGAGTGCATATTATTTTGACATAGGATTTGATAAAATAACTCTCATTGAAGATTGTTTTAAAGAATATGAGCATAATATAAGATCAAAATCAGAGCTTATCAATCGTATAAAAGTTTATTTGGCTGGTTCTAGAGCTATGAAATTAATTTACAATGAAAGTTATACCAACTCGCAAGATGATTTTTTAAAGATTAAAGAATTGCTTGATTATATGTTGAGTTTTGATATGTTAGAAGAGTCAAATTTAAATGAACAAAAAAAAGAAATGGATGAATTTTTAAATTCTATGAAGGATAAAATTTTAAAATTATCAGAGCTTTTGCTTAAAAAAGAAAAGATAGAACATGATGATGTTAAAAATATAATGCAGATTTGATTATATTTTAATCATCAATTTCTTTGTGCAAGATAGTTCCATTAAAA
Organism: Campylobacter sp. BCW_4332; assembly: GCF_001763175.1. Classification (NCBI taxonomy): domain Bacteria; kingdom Pseudomonadati; phylum Campylobacterota; class Epsilonproteobacteria; order Campylobacterales; family Campylobacteraceae; genus Campylobacter; species Campylobacter sp. BCW_4332. The sequence goes on from NZ_MJYF01000037.1 coordinate 160,697, forward strand.
TCTATAAGAATTTTTACATCGTTATCAAATTTAATCTTGTAATGGTTGATTTTTCTTTCGATTTCTCTAGCTTTTGTATTTGGAAATTCGTTTTTAATGATATTAGCTAAATTTTGAGGTAAAAAATCTAGTTCAAAAGGAAAGGCTTTATTTTCAATTTCTTTCCAAGCTCCATCTATGTCAAATTCAAGTTCTGTCCCATCGCTAAGATAGACTTCATAGGAATTTTTGTCTTTTTGAACGATCCCTATAGGTGCTTTGAAATTATGTTGTAAAAATTCTTTAGAAACACTTGGCAAATTATCAGCAGAAATTATTATATCAGCGTTTAAAGATAAACTTAAAATAGTAATAATACTTAAAAATTTAATTTTCAATATTTTTCCTAATTATTTTTTAGTAAAATTGTAAAGAATTTATGTGAATTTTATGTGAATTTTAAGACAATATTATAAAAAATAAAGGTTTAATACTTTGCTTACAATTTTTTTAATTTTTTTAAATGTTTTATGTTATTTTTTGATTTCTTATGATTATTACAATATCCTTGGTTTGAATATTTTATTTTTTAATGGAGCTTATTGGCAACTTTTAAGTTCAATGTTTTTACATGGAAATTTAACTCATCTTATATTAAATATGATAGTTTTATTTCAATTTGGGCGTATATTAGAAACTTATTTGGGTGCTTTGCGTTTTGTTTTTATTTATTTTATTGGCGGGTTGTTATGTTCACTTTTAAGTGTTTTTTATGTGTATTTTGATTTTAAATATTTTGGAGAAAATATAAATGTCATAGGTGCTAGTGGTGCAATTTGTGTTTTAATGGGTTTTTATGCTGTTCTTGATAAAAATAGCACAAAAGGACTTATAGTGGCAATTTTACTTATGAGTTTTGCGCCATTGCTTATGGGGGTAAATGTTGCTTGGTATGGTCATATTTTCGGGTTTATATGTGGTTATATTTTAGCTAAAATAAAAGAGGTAAAATGAAAAAAATTTATATTATAAGACATGCAAAAGCAAGTAAGAGAGGAGATATCGATGATTTTGAAAGAAAGCTTACTAAGAGTGGAAAGGAAGATTTAAAAAAACTTTTTAAAAATCTTGCCTTGCATGAAATTCATCCTGATTTAGTGTTATCAAGTCCTGCTGTTAGAACCGCTAAAACAGCGAAAAAAATAGCCAAATTTTATAATTTTGATAAAAATAAAATTTGTTTTGATGAAAGATTGTATCTTTGCAATGTTGAGAATTTGCTAAAAATTCTGCAAGATATTGATGATGAGTTTAATGAAGTGTTTTTAGTGGGCCATAATCCTGGTTTAATGGAGCTTGGAGAGTTATTAAGCTCACTGTGTTTAGCTTCTTTTCCAACTTCTTCTATCTTGTGTTTAGAATTTGATATTAAGGAATTTAAAAATTTAAAAAAACATAGCGGAAAATTAGTTTTTTTTGAACATGTACGCAAGTTAAAAGAAGAAAAAGATTTAGGTTTTTAGTGAGAGATTGACTCTTACTTCCAACCTTCTATATAATTTTTTAGTTTTCTTCCTACTTTAGGGTGTTTGAGTTTTTTTATAGCTGAGCTTTCTATTTGTCTCACTCTTTCTCGAGTGACATTAAGCTCTTTCCCAATTTCTTCTAAGGTTCTATCGCTTTCATCATCCATTAAGCCAAAGCGCATTCGAATTACCGCTTTTTCCCTATCGTTTAATTGATCTAAAACTTCATCAATTTGTTCTTTTAAATCATCCTTTAAGATATGATCCATTGGAGAAAGTGAATTTCTATCTTCAACAAAATCTCCAAATTTACCATCATCTTCATTTCCTATTGGAGCTTCAAGAGAAATTGGTTCTTTTGTAATTTTAATAACTTGTTTAACCTTATCTACGCTTAAACCTACTTCTTTAGCTATAACGCTGACATCAGGTTCTTTTCCATCTTTTTGTAGATGTTCGCGGATAATTTTGTTAATTTGATTGATGGTTTCTATCATGTGGATTGGAATTCTTATGGTTCTTGCTTGATCAGCTATAGCCCTTGAAATAGCTTGCCTGATCCACCAGGTTGCATAAGTGGAAAATTTATAACCCCTTTTGTATTCAAACTTATCCACAGCTTTCATCAAGCCTATATTCCCTTCTTGAATAAGATCTAAGAAAGGTAGACCACGATTTGTGTAGCGTTTGGCTATGCTTACAACAAGACGCAAGTTTGATTTTGCCATTCTTCCTTTTGCTTCATCAGAGATTTTTTTACCACGTTTAATTTGCTCTAAAATTTCTTTTAAACGTGATTTTTCAAGATCAAAGCTTTTTTCACTGGCTTCTTTAGTTTGAAATAGTTTTTTAATTTCCATATAAGTGCTTACCATGGTTGTTTCTAAAGCTCGCTCTGCGATTTCTTCTTTGCTCAATTTTGTAATATCTTTTAAAATATCTGCATGGCGTTTTTTAAGTTCATCAGAAAACATAGGTAAGCGGTATTCTAAACGCTTAAGTTCTTTGTCAAATTCTTCATCACTTTTTAGTGCAGTTTCCATTGATTTTACAATTTCACTAATAAGTTTTGAAGTAGGACCTAGATCCATTAATTTTTCTTTTAAAATATTTTTTTTGAATGCAATACTTAATTTATCTAAAAGCTCATCTCCGCTTTCTTTGTCTTTGGATGTTTTTAGCCAATCTTTTTTAGCTTTTTCTAGAGCTTTAAATTTTTCTATAACTTTTAAGGTTCTTTCATCTTCTTTTTTGCTGTTTTTTTTAGTATTTTCTTCATCCGTTTCTAATTCTGTTTCGTTTTCTTCATCTTCGTCTATATCAAGTTCATCAAGTTTATCATCATTTTTTTCTTCATCGTCAAAGCTTTTAAATAATTCTTTTACTCTTCTTTCTCTGTTTATTAAAGGTTCTTTATAATCTAAAATAAAATCTATCAAATAAGGTACAGAACAAAAAGCATCAATAATAATATCTTCACCAAGTTCTATTTTTTTAGAAATTTCAATTTCTTCATCTTTGTTTAATAAAGCAATTTGTCCCATTTCTCTTAAATACATACGAACAGGAGAGTCTGATCTGCTCCATTCTAATAAATCGTTTTCATTGGCTAAATCAAATTCGTTCTCAAGGCTTGTATCTTGGAGTTTTTGTTTTTCTTCTTGAAGTCTTTTTGCATCTTCTATGTTTTTCATTTGTGCAATTTCGGCCGCTGAAAAAAGTTGCACTTTGTGTTTTTTCACTAATGCTTGCACTTTTTTAGCGGTTGATGCACTTGGTTGTTTTGTAAGATATTTTACCAATTTTTCATATGTGATATAATCTTTTGCATTTTCTTGAAATAATTCTTCTAATTCAGCTTCTTGAGTTTTGGCGTTCATTGATTATCCTTGAAATTTATATAAGCTTTAGATTTTATCTAAAAATTGCTTAACTTTCTATATAAATCGGTTATTATGCTTATGATTTAAATATTTTTTCAAATTTTTCTAAAGCTCTGTTAAAATTATAATTTTTTCTTTTTAAGGTATAAAATTTACGCTTTAGGTTGATATTTTTTAACTTGATTTCATAAAGTGTTGAATTTTTTAATTCTTTTTCTATGCTTTTTTTGGAAAAAATAGAGATTGCTTTTTTTTGTAAAACAAGTTCTTTAATCGCAGCCATTCTATCAAGCTCAAGAAAAATATTAAGTTTTTTTGAGCTTACACCAATTTCGTTTAAAAATTTATCCCTTAAGCCTGAGCCTACTTCTCTTAAAATCCACTTTTGTTCTAAAAGTTCATCGATATAAAATTCTTTTTCATTGAATTTTTTATCACTTGTAGCTACTATAAGTTCATCATTTTGCCAAAAATTTATTTCTAAATTTTCATACTCCACTAAAGCTGGATCAAGTTCTGCTTCAATGATTGCAAATTCTATATTTCCGTTTTTTAGCAAATTTAAACATTCTTTTGAATTCTGCGTTTGAGAGCGAATTTCTATGTTTTTAAATTCTGCTTTAAAATCAAATAAAATAGGAGCTAAAAAATGTTCAGAAATGCTTTGAGTTGAGGCTATTTTTATTTCCCCTAAGAGCATACTTTCGTCGTTTAATTTTTCCAAGCTTTGGTAGTAGGCTTGTATAATTTTTAACCAATTTTTTCCTAGTTCTAAAGCTTTTGGTGTAGGTAAGAGTTTTTTTCCAAGTCTTTCAAATAAAATGCCATCAAATTTATTTTCTAAATTTTTAATTATTATTGAAACATTAGGTTGAGTTATGGAAAAATTGTTGGCTGTATGAGTTGGACTTTGAGTGTTTAAAAGATCTAAAAATATTTCCATATCTTTGATTTTCATGAGTGATTCCTTTATTTAATAAAAAAAAATTATTATAAAAATTAAAATAATATATTTTTATAATTTTAATAAAAAAAATATAATAACACAAAATTTAGAAAAAGGAAAATAAATGAAAACAAGTTTTTTAGCACATAGCATGGCTATAGTGCGTTCAAATTTTAAGGGTTTGCTTTTTACTGCTTGTATAGTGATTTTTGCTATGTATTTTTCTAGTGTTCAAAGTATCAAAGATACTACTCATTTGGCAGCGACTGCTTTTGCTATCATCATAGGAGTGTTGCTCTCTCCTTGGTTTTTTAAATACCAACATCATTTTCAAGCTGGAGTGCATTTTAGTGCAAAAAAGCTTTTAAGACTCGGTATTGTTTTATATGGTTTTAATATTACTTTAACTGAGCTTTTAAGTGTAGGGTTGAAAGGGTTTTTACTTTCTGCTATAGTGATATTTTTTGTTTTTATTATTGCTTTATTTGTAGGAATGAAAATTTTTAAACTCGATAAAGAAACTTCTATGCTTGTTGGAGCCGGAAGTGCGATTTGCGGTGCGGCAGCGGTTTTAGCGTTGGAGTCAAGTTTAAAAAGTGATCCTTTTAAAGGAATTTTAGCTGTAGGTACGGTGGTGATTTTTGGACTTGTGTTTATGTTTTTGTATCCTATAGCTTTTTCTTTAAATCTTTTTCCTTTTTTTGATCAAAATGCTATGGGGGTTTTTATGGGGGCTACTTTGCATGAAGTGGCAAATGTTGCAGGTGCCGCTGAAATGGCAAAAGATATGGCAGGATTTGAGCAAGGTGCTTCTAATGTTGCAGTGATTATAAAAATGATGAGAGTGATTTTACTTGTGCCTTTTTTGCTTATAGTGACTTATTTTTTTGCTAAAAATCAGCATTCAAGCAGTGGAAAAACTGCAAAAAGTATTACTATTCCTTATTTTGCATTCGCATTTTTAGGTATGATAGTTTTAAATACATATCTAGCAACTAAAGAAAGTATTTTAGGTATTGCTACGAGTGATATTATTTCTTTAGGTAAAACACTTTGTACTTTATGTATTGTTTTTGCTATGGCAGCTTTAGGTTTGCAAATTGACTTTAAAAAATTTTTAAAGAGTGGCTCTAGAGTATTTGGTTTGGCTTTTGTTTTAGGGCTTGTTTTGATTTTTGGAGGATATTTTTTAACTTTGACTTTTAAAGATATACTTTGGTAATAACAATTATTTTTTGAAAAAATTTATTTTTATTAATCAAGTGATAATATAATTGTTTTTGTTTAATAAAATCTCATTTTGAAGGAGTTAAAATGAAAAAAATTGTTTTAAGTATTTTAAGTTCTTGTTTATTAGCATCTGCTTTAAGTGCCGTATCTTTTAAAGAAGATAGTTTAAAAATATCTTTTGAAGGGTATAAAACTAAGGATATGGTAGGAGTAGAAGGTGAATTTAAGAATGTAGAATATAAATTTTCTAAAAATACAAAGGATTTTGCAAGTTATCTTAAAGGAGCTAAAGCTACTATAAAGCCAAGTAATGCTTTTATGGGTGAAGGCAATGATGTTATAACCAATAATATCACAAAAGTGTTTTTTCCTGCTTTATTGGGAAATGCAGATATTAAAGTTGTTTTCCAAGATGTGATTGTAGGTGAAAACAAAGGCGTTATTTCAGCAAAAATTACCATGGATAAAAAAAGTACTATTGTACCTTTAACTTATACTATCAAAGATAATAAATTTGAAGCTAAAGGGCAGCTTGATTTGCATACTTTTAAAAATGGTTCTAAAGCATTAAAAGCATTAAGTGATGCTGCTCCAGGACATGGTGGAATCTCTTGGCCTTTGGTTGATATCAGTTTTAATGCTGATTTAGCAGAATAAAAAGTAGCCTTAGGGCTACTTTAAAATACAGTATTTTCTTAAATTATTTTCAAAAATTTCATAATTTTTTATATTTTCAAGTTCTTGATAAATTTCACTGCCTTTCCATAAAATAAAAATTGTATTTTCATCTTTTAGATTTTTGCAAATTTCAAGCAAAGGCTTGACATCCATTAAGGCTCTTGAAGTGATGATATCGGCTTTAAAGGTATTTTTACACTCTTGAACTTTTTCTTTGTAAATATGTAAATTTGAAAGTTCGCATTCTATTTTTAGTGTCCGCAAAAAGGCAGCTTTTTTGGGATTGGGTTCGAAAAGATGAAAATTGCTTTGCAGTAAAAAGGCTAAAAATACAGCTGGAAATCCTGCACCACTTCCTATATCGGCAATATTTTTTGCTTTAGAAAAATCATAAAAATCTAAAATTTTAATACTATCAAAGATATTTTCATCTATATTTTTTAAATGAGTAAGATTGTGAATGCGGTTAAATTTAGATAATAATTCTTTATAAATTTTTACCTTTTCTTTAAAGTTTTTTAAATCGTAGTGTTGTAAAAAATCATAATCTTTAAAAATCATTTATTTAAGATGTCCCATTTGAGTTTGTTTTATGTTTAAATATTCTACATTAAAACGGTTAGGTTCTATTAAAATCGGTATGCGTGTGATGATTTTTTCCTTAATGGACTCTAGTTTCTCGGGATTATTTGTGAGTAAATTAACCTTAGAAATTTCATAGTGTTTGAGTATAAATTCTACAATTTCATAAGTTCTCTCATCGGCTTTAAAGCCAAGCTGATGATTTGCTTTAATCGTATCAAAACCTTTATCTTGTAAAGCATAAGCATTAACCTTGTTAAAAAGTCCTATACCTCTTCCTTCTTGTCTAAGATAAATCACCATTCCGCCGTTTTTTTCTATATATTTGAGTGAAAATTCAAGCTGTTCTCCGCAGTCACATTTTAAACTTCCTAAAGCATCTCCTGTTAAGCACTCTGAATGAATTCTTAGATTGAGTGTGTCTTTTGGAGTATTTTTAAATATACATAAATGTTCTTTATCATTTTCTTTAAAACTTTGTATTTGGAAATTTCCCCATTTGCTAGGTAAATTCGCAATTTCTGAAATTTTTATTTTCATTTACTACTCTCTATAATCAAATTTATGTTAAGATTTTAGCAAAAAAAGGACAAAAAAATGTTTAAAAGATTTAGAAGATTAAGGTTTAATGAAAACTTAAGATCTATGGTAAGGGAAAATTCTTTAAGTGTAAATGATTTGATTTATCCGCTTTTTGTGGTTAATGGAACAGGGATAAAAAAAGAAATTTCTTCTATGCCCGATGTGTTTCAAATGAGTTTAGATGAAATTTTAAAAGAGTGTCAAAATGTAGTTAATTTAGGCATTAAAGCCATTATACTTTTTGGCGTTTTGGAAAATGAGAAAAAAGACAGTTGTGGAAGCGATGCTTTAGATGATGAAGGGCTTGTTGCAAGAAGTATAAGAGAGATTAAAAAAAATTTTCCAGATCTTTTTGTAATTAGCGATCTTTGTTTTTGTGAATACACAGATCACGGGCATTGTGGGTTTATCGATCCAAAAACAAAAAGCGTAGATAATGATGCCACTTTAGAAATTTCAGCCAAACAAGCCTTAGTTCACGCAAGAGCAGGGGTAGATATGATAGCACCTAGTGGGATGATGGATGGTATTATCACTACTTTGCGTGAAGCTTTAGATAAAGAAGGTTTTGAAAATTTGCCTATAATGGCGTATTCTACTAAATTTGCATCAAGTTATTATGGGCCATTTCGAGATGTAGCAGAGTCAGCTCCAAGTTATGGAGATAGAAAAAGCTATCAAATGGATTTTGCTAATGGTAAAGAAGCTTTAGAAGAAAGCTTAGAAGATGAAGCACAAGGAGCTGATATTTTAATGGTAAAACCCGCTCTTGCTTATCTTGATGTAATTAAAGAAATATCCCTTTATTCTAACTTGCCTTTGTGTGTTTATAATGTAAGCGGAGAATATGCTATGCTAAAGGCAGCTAAAAATGCGGGAGTGATTGATTATGAAAAAATCTTATATGAAACTATGATAGCTTTTAAAAGAGCAGGGGCAAAGCTTATCATCACTTATCATGCCAAAGAATTAGCTAAAATGTTAAAAGGAGAAAAATGAAACATTTTTTAACTTTAAGAGATTTTTCTAAGGAGGAAATTTTAAGCCTTGTAAATCATGCTAGCGAGCTTAAAAAAGAGCCTAAAAAACTTTTACAAGATAAAACTTTAGCAATGATTTTTGAGAAAAATTCTACAAGAACAAGAATGGCTTTTGAATTAGCCATAACAGAGCTTGGCGGAAAGGCTTTATTTTTAAATAGCAATGATTTACAACTTAGTCGTGGCGAGCCTGTAAAGGATACAGCTAGGGTGATAGGGGCGATGGTTGATTTTGTGATGATGAGAGTCAATAAACATGAAACTTTACTCGAATTTGCAAGATATTCTAAAGCCCCTGTGATCAATGCTTTAAGCGAGCTTTATCACCCTACTCAGGTTTTAGGAGATTTGCTTACTATCAAAGAATGGAATAAGATGCAAAATGGTATAGCAAAAGTTGCTTTTATCGGAGATAGTAACAATATGTGCAATTCTTGGCTTATTGCGGCTGCGATTTTGGGCTTTGAATTTAGTATAGCTATACCAAAAAACTATAAAATTAGCCCTGAAATTTGGGAATTTGCTATGAAACAGGCTTTGATTTCAGGAGCCAAAATTTCCTTAAGTCATGATAAATTTGAAGCCTTAAAGGATAAAGATGTAGTCATCACCGATACTTGGGTTTCTATGGGTGAAGAGAATGAAAAAGAACGCAAGATTAAAGAATTTGAAGGATTTATAATCGATGAGAAGGCTATGAGCGTTGCCAATAAAGACGCGATATTGCTTCATTGTTTGCCTGCTTATAGGGGTTATGAAGTGAGTGAAGAAATTTTTGAAAAACATGCAGATGTGATTTTTAAAGAAGCAAGAAATCGCCTTTATGTGGTAAAAGCCTTGCTTTGCTTTTTGGATTAATCAGAGAGGAAGAGAATGAAAGAGCTAGAAAAGTATAGCATTTGCTTAAAACGCATTGATGAATTTAGTCAAAATCTAGGAATAAAGAAAAAAGATAGAACGATTTTTAAAATGAAGCAAAGCGAGAATGAAAACGAAAAATGTTTAGTTCTTGAAAATGGAAGTTTTGATTCTCCTGAGCCTTGGTTTGTGATTGATGAAAACGATGAAATTCACACTTTGCTTTCTTTACAAAGTCTTAAGAATATACTTGAAAGTTTAAAACAAAGTCAAAAAGAGAATTTTGAATTGCGTTTAGAAAAGGCGATTTATCAACAAATTCCTGTAGATTTTAACGATGTTTGGACAGTTGCCATGGATGAAATCAAGCAAAAGGCACAAAATGGTACTATGGAAGTTGGTATTGATCTTGAAAAATTAATCTCTAAAATCAAACAAGAGCATCCAAATTTATTTGTAGATATGCAAGCGATGATAGAAAGGGTAAATCAAAATGAGAGATTATAAAGCTTTTGTAAAATACTCTAAAGCAGGACCACGCTATACTTCTTATCCTACAGCAGTAGAGTTTAATACAAATTTCAAATATGAAGAATATATAGAAATTTTAAAAAAGCAAGATAGGTCTTTATCGCTTTATTTTCATTTACCATTTTGTAGGAGTGCCTGTTATTTTTGTGGTTGCAATGTTATTTATACAGCCAAAGAAGAGAGTAAAGAAAGGTATTTAACTTATATTTTTAAAGAGCTTGATATTTTAAGTACTATTTTAGATACTAAAAGAGAAGTGGTGCAAATGCACTTTGGGGGCGGAACTCCAACTTTTTTTAGTGCTAAACAACTTCAAAATTTGATTTTAAAAATCAGATCTATTTTTAGAAATTTTTCTAAAGATGCAGAGATTAGCTGTGAGATCGATCCGCGTTTTTTAAATGACGAACAAGCCACAGTTTTAACACAAAATGGCTTTAATCGTATCAGCTTTGGAGTGCAGGATTTTGATGAAAAAGTTCAAAAAGAAATTCATCGCATCCAGCCTTTTGAATTAACACAAAATGCTTTAAATCTTGTAAGAAGTAAAGGCATAAAGTCTGTAAATATGGATTTAATTTATGGTTTGCCTTATCAAAATTTACAAAGCTTTACACAAACTTTAGAAAAAGTTATGCTTTTAAATCCTGATCGTTTGGCGATTTTTAATTACGCTCATGTGCCTTGGCTTAAGAAAAATATGAGAAAATTTGATGAAAATACCTTGCCAAGTCCTGATGTTAAACTTGAAATTTTAGAATTTTGTGAGAATTTTTTGAGTAAAAACGGCTATAAAATGATAGGTATGGATCATTTTGCAAAAGAAAATGATGAGCTTTTTAAAGCTTTAGAAAATGGAACTTTACATAGAAATTTCCAAGGTTATACTACTAAAGGTGGTGCTGATTTAGTCGGTGTTGGGCTTACAAGTATAGGCGAAGGACAAAGACATTATGCGCAAAATTTTAAAGATATGTCAAGTTATGAGGCTGCATTAGATAGAGGAGTTTTGCCTTTTGAAAGAGGCGTAGCTTTAAGCGATGATGATGAGCTTAGAAAAGCAGTGATTATGGAGTTAATGGCAAATTTTAAGCTTGATATCAAGTCAATAGAAAAAGAATTTTGCATTGATTTTCAGGAGTATTTTAAAGAGGATTTAAAAGCTTTAGAAGAATACAAAGATTTTATTAATTTTGATGAAAATTTTATCAAAGTCAATGAAACAGGTGTTTTGCTTATAAGAAATATTGCTATGTGTTTTGATGCTTATATGAAAAACATTAGTGAAGATAAAAAAGTATTCTCAAAAACGGTGTAAGATGAAATTTAGTCAAATAAGTGATGCTTGTGTTAAATGTGGCAAATGTATACCTGTTTGTACTATACATGAAGAAAATCGCGATGAAATTACCAGTCCAAGAGGATTTTTAGATCTTTTATCTGCTTATAAAGAGGGAATTCTAGAACTTGATAAAGAAGCTAAGAAAGTTTTTGAATCTTGTTTTTTATGTACCAATTGTGTTGAAGTGTGTCCAAGTAAATTAAGAGTAGATAATGCCATAGAAGAAGTTCGTTATGACATAGCTAAAAAATTTGGTATAGCTTGGTATAAAAAACTTATTTTTTTCTTTTTAAGAAGACGCACAATTTTAGATTTGGTAGCTAAGCTTGGCTATGTGTTTCAAAGTTGTGCGTTTAAAATTCAAAATGAGAATGAAAATACAGGTATGAAGGCAAGATTTTCCATGCCTTTTGTTAAAAAGGGAAGATTACTTACAAGTTTTAATAAAAAAAGTTTCTTAAATTCTAATCCAAAATTTATCAATAATGATGGAGAAAAAACAATAGGTTTTTTTGTAGGTTGTTTGGCGAATTATTTTTACATAGATACGGCTAATGCAGTGCTTAAAATCACTAGGGAATTAAAAATCAATGTGGATTTGATGAAAGAACAAGTGTGTTGTGGAGCGCCGCAATTTTTTACGGGTGATTTTAAAAGTGTTGAAGTTTTGGCTAAAAAAAATATTGAGTATTTTGAAAAAAAATTAGAAAAATTAGATGCTATTATAGTTCCTGAGGCCACTTGTTCGGCTATGTTAAAGATAGATTATGAACATTTTTTTATAATGCAAAATGATTTAGACTGGGCAAAACGCGCAAAATGTGTGTCATCTAAGATATATATGGCTAGCGAGTATTTTTATAAATTTACTTCTTTGGAAGAAATTTTAAAAACAAAAAATAAATTTAATTATAGCATTACTTATCACGATCCTTGCCATGCAAGAAAAATGCAAGGGGTTTTTAAAGAGCCAAGAGAACTTTTAAAAACAAATTATCATTTTGTGGAAATGAGTAATTCTAATACTTGTTGCGGTTTTGGCGGGGTGAGTATGCAAACGGATTATTATGATAAAGCCTTAAGTGTAGGGCTTAAAAAAGCACAAATGATCGATGAAAGTAAGGCTAGTGTGGTAAGTGCCGAGTGTTCAGCTTGTAGAATGCAAATTTCAAATGCATTAGAACAAAATTCAAGTAAGGTTGTTTTTGCTAGTCCTTTAGAGCTTATAGCAAAAGCTTTGTGATGATGAAGATAGTATTTAAAGGCAAAAGTTCTGAATATGAAATTCAAAGATCGTGCTTTTGTGTTGATGCTTTTGTGATTAAAGATAAGATTGAAGAACGAGATGGTGTTGATTTTATCACTTCAAATATAGAGCTTTTGGAATTTAGTGATGACAGTTTTACTTTTGAAGAAATTGTAAAACATTTTAATATTTGTAATAGTGAAGATATGATTATCGTTGAAGATTTTGACATGAAATCAAACAAAGATAATCAAAACCAAGAAGATAATATAAAACATGACATCTTAAAATCTGAAAAAATAATACATGAAAACACAAAACAAATAAGTATGCAATTTAAAAATTTAAAATTTTTTTCAAGAATTTTTAAAAATGAAAATTTTCTTTCTGATTTTAAAGAAAGCAAGCAAGAAGTTGTTGCTATCAAAAAACATGAAAAACTTGAAATTTTTAAAAATTTATCTCAAGAAGATCAAGAAATTAGTTTTGTTAAAATTGAAATTTTAAATTATGATAGTAATGAAGATAGTTTAAGTTTTAATCTTGATATATTTCCAAGCGGTATGAGCTATAAGTATGGAATTTTAAAAGGTTCTATGCATATTATTTTACAAGGTAAAACTTCTAGTACGATGCTTTTTCCGTTTTTAAAAAGCATGATTTATAAAAATAAAAGCGAAAATTCAAGTGAAAAAATTTTTACTTTAATGATAAATCAGAAAAAGCACTATAAACTTATTGCAAATCTTTCTTAGTTTTATTTTATTATATTTTCTATATTAGAGCGATTTTTTTCAATTAAAGAGCGATTTTTTTGAGTTGTTTCTTTAAGATCGGCTATATCTTCTTTCATATTTTGTATGTTTTGGTTGAGTAATTTTATCTTTTTTTCATAGCGAGTAACGATGATAAAGACTACAAATAAAAATATAATAATCAAAAAAATAAATGCTAAAAATTCCATATTTTTCCTTTTTAAAACTAGATTTTGAAATATATCATTTAAATACTTCAAAAAACTTTTATGGGTTTTTATTTTGTATTTTAGTTTTTTATCTTTAAACTTATATATAAATTTTCAAAAAGTAACAAAAAAAATATATAAAAAAATAATTAAATTAAAAAATAATCAAAGATAATAAATATCTCATTTTTTTATGTTATATTTTAATAAATATCCAAAAAGGATTTTAATATGGAAAAATCACTTTTATTTCATTTTAGACGCATTGGGGTTGAATTTATTATTTTTAGTGTTTATGCTGTTTTTAGTATCTCTTGGGCAGCAACAGGGTCTTTAATGCCCTTGATTTCAAATGATCTTGCTCTAAATACTCAGCAAGCTACTTTAATCACTAGTATGATAGTAGTTGCGAAAATTTTTGGTGCTTCATTTACTGCTTTTTTGGTTTATAAATTCGGATTAAAAAAGGGATATTTTTTAGGCTGTATTTTAATGAGTTCGGGTATCTTTTTAAGTTTTGTAGATAGTTATAGTGGTATTTTGATTATAAGATTTTTAACAGGGCTCGGTTCAGCTTGTGCTTTAGTTTGCTTAGTGCCTATTGCACAACAATGGTTTGAAAAAAAAGCTTTACATTTTGTAATTAGTTTTAATATGACTTCAAATTTGGTAGGCATTACCCTAGGACTTGTTTTAGCTGAAAGTATCTCAAATTATTTTGGAAATTGGAGAGATTCTTTATCATTTTATGCTTGGATTAATTTGATTTTATTGATTTTGTGGCTTTTTGTAGGTAAAGATGAGAATAAAAAAGAAGAAAAAAAGAATAATGCAAAAGATCTTATTTATGCTCTAAAATCTCGTGTTACTTGGGGTATGATTATTTTTTACATAGGGCCTATTTTATTTTTAAATTCTCTTTTTACTTTTTTACCAACTTTTTATGCGCAATATGCGGGTTTTAGTAAAGAATTAGCTGATTTTGCTAAAAAAGAAATTCCAGCCTTGGCTAATTTTGCTATTATTTTTGGTCCTTATCTTGGATTATTTTTTAAAAGAAAAAATATTTCTTTTAAAATAATGCTATTGTCTGGAGGAGCGTGTATTTTTATATGCGGATTTTGTATGTTGTTTTTACAAAATTTAGTATTGATACAGATTTTTGCTGTGTTATCAGGCATTTTTTATTCTATGTGGTTTCCATTTTTCTTTAATCTACCTTCAGAATTAAAAAATTCTAATCCAAATCAAACTGCTTATATTATGAGTGCTTTTTGGAGTATTACCTTTGTTATACTATCATTTAACCTATGGGTAGTATCTTGGAGTGTTGATAAAACCCATAGTTTTACTTTGGGTTTTGTTTATATTTTTGCTTTGATTTTTATTTCAGCGATCTTAGCACAATTTGTTTTACCTAGAAGAGAAAATTTTATACAAGGAGAAAAATAGAATGAATTTAATTCCAGAAATACTAGACTTACAAGGCGAATTTGAAAAAATTCGTCATCAAATTCATGAAAATCCTGAGCTTGGTTTTGATGAATTATGTACTGCAAAATTAGTGGCACAAAAATTAAAAGAATTTGGTTATGAGGTTTATGAGGAAATAGGAAAAACAGGTGTTGTGGGGGTTTTAAAAAAGGGAAATAGCGATAAAAAAATAGGACTTCGTGCAGATATGGATGCTTTGCCTTTACAAGAATGCACAAATTTGCCTTATAAAAGCAAAAAAGAAAATGTAATGCATGCTTGCGGTCATGATGGACATACTACTTCTTTATTGCTTGCTGCAAAGTATTTAGCAAGTCAGAATTTTAATGGCACTCTAAATCTTTATTTTCAACCTGCTGAAGAGGGTTTGGGTGGTGCTAAGGCAATGATAGAAAATGGATTGTTTGAAAAATTTGATAGTGATTATGTTTTTGGATGGCACAATATGCCTTTTGGTAGCGATAAGAAATTTTATCTTAAAAAAGGTGCGATGATGGCTTCTTCGGATAATTATAGCATTGAAGTTATTGGAAGAGGTGGTCATGGAAGTGCTCCAGAAAAGGCAAAAGATCCTATTTATGCTGCTTCTTTGCTTGTTGTGGCTTTACAAAGCATAGTATCTCGCAATGTTGATCCCCAAAATTCAGCAGTTGTAAGTATAGGAGCTTTTAATGCAGGACATGCTTTTAATATCATTCCAGATAATGCAACGATTAAAATGAGTGTTAGAGCATTAGATAATGAAACTAGAAAGCTAACTGAAGAAAAAATTTATAAAATTTGTAAAGGTATTGCACAGGCTAATGATATAGAAATTAAAATCAATAAAAATGTTGTTGCGCCAGTGACTATGAACAACGATGAAGCTGTGGATTTTGCTAGTGAGGTTGCAAAAGAATTATTTGGCGAAAAAAATTGTGAATTTAATCATCGTCCTTTAATGGCAAGTGAGGATTTTGGATTTTTTTGCGAAATGAAAAAATGTGCCTATGCTTTTTTAGAAAATGAAAACGACATTTATTTACATAATTCTAGTTATGTTTTTAATGATAAGCTTTTAGCTAGGGTTGCAAGTTATTATGCGAAGCTAGCTTTAAAATACTTAAAATAAAAACTAATCTAGAATTTCAAGCACAATTTCTTCCTTTAAACCTTTGATTTGAATTTCTTTGAGTTTTAGGTTTGAGGGAAGTTTTGCTAAAAGCTCTTTATTATTTTTTACTTGGTTTTTTGCACTTATGGAGAGTAAAATTCCCCTGTAAGCTTTAGCAAAATGACTGATGACTTTACCATTTTTTACAAATTTATAGGTATAAAATTTCTTTTTTGGGGTATAGAATTTATCATAAAATCCTGCTCTAAGATCAAGTATTTCTTCATTTTCCAAGTATTCATCTAAGGCTTTACTAAAATGTTCTTTATAAAATTTCTCTATGGCAAAATTTCCTATTTTAGCCCCTTGCTTGAATTTATAAAAGGGTAGAGTATCATTAGCTCTTACAACACCAAAAAGATTAGAAAATATAAGTGTGTTTTCTAAAATATAAGCTTGGCTTTTTTTATCTAAAGCTTTAAAATTAAGATATTCATAACTTACCCCAGTATAAAGCAATATAGCTTCTTGAGTGGGAGCTTGTTTTAAGTTGTGTTTAAATTTATCAATTTCATTTTCATTTTTAATGCCAAAAAGTTCTTGTAAATTCTGTAAACTTGCGTTTTTGATAAATTCTTCATAATGCTTTAAAGCTTCCATTCTATATGGAAATAATTCTTTAAATATAAATGAGTTTTCATTGATGGGATTTTTTACGCAATTTGCATTTTTGCTTTCACTAGGGGAGAAAAGTATTTTCAAGATTTTTCCTTAAATATTTATTTTTTAATAAAGGTAGCTAAAAGCTTGTAAATTTTGGCTTAATTAAAATTTATTATTATTTAGTTATAATCTAAATTTTTGAACTTTTTAATGAAAGGAATATATGAAAATCTTTTTTAGAAGTTATCTTTTTTTAGCAGCTATAACTTTTATAGCTTTTATTTTACCTGGATTTTTATTTTCACTCTATAATGACTATATATTTCGTTTTGAGTTGAATAGTGTTTTAGCTTTAGGTGCGGCAGCTTTAATTTTTCCTTTGGTACGTCCTAGGATTTTTATAGTTTGCGTCTTTGGACTTTTTGCCCTGATGGAGTGTATCCAATTTTCGCATTTATATTATTTTAATAAACCCTTAAATATCTTTTCTTTGCATTTAATGTTTATTGAATTTGGAGAAGTGGCTAAAACGGCTTTAGCGGGGGGGGGTATTATTTAAAGGCTTAATTCATATAGTTATAATAGTTCTTACTTATGTTATTTTAAGTATTTTTTATTTTAAAATTTCAAGAAGAACTAATTTTATTGCCACAGTTTTGGCGATTTTTGCTTTAAGCATCTTGCCTTATAAGGCAGTTTATAAAACCGATAGGCTTGCTAATTTTTCTCCCAAAAATGATAGTATTTCTTTATATAACACTTTAAGAATTTTTAGCGGTTATTTTTTCTTATATTTACGCATGCCTCAAGCGCCTATACCAGATTATCCTGAATACACTTATGATTATAAAAACGTAGCAGATCGTAATGTTGTTTTAATTTTAGGTGAAAGCACTAATGCAAATCGCATAGGACTTTTAGGCTATAAAAGAAATACAAATCCTTTGCTTAGCGAATGGGCAAAAAATGATAAAAATTTTGTGGCAAAAAGAGCAATTTCAAGTGCTGTTTTGACTCGCGTGGCTGTACCAAGCTTATTAAATATTGCTTATAAACCAGACAATATTAAGCATATTTTAAATGAGAAAACACATCTTGTATATTTAGCTAAGAAAGCAGGATTTAAAACTTTTTATTATAGTGCGCAAACCATTAGTGAACTTAGTGATATAAGTTCTGAAAATTTAGATGAATTTTTTACAAGAGAAAATTATTATTTTGAACACAAACAGTTGGGTGATTTGTTGGTTTTAGAAAAATTAAAAGAAAATCAAGATAAATTTTTAAATGGGAAAAATTTTGTTATACTGCATCAAAGAAATGCACACTCTCCTTATCAAAGAGGCTATAGAGCGTATCAAAAAGCAGATGTTTTTAAACCAATGACTCGTGAAAATGCTTATGATAATGCTATGATTTTTAACGATTATTTTATTTCTAGTGTATTTGAAGTTTTTAAAGAATTAAGTCAAAAAAGTGGCATTCCAACCTATGTAATTTTTATACCTGATCATGCAGAAGCTATGGGAGAATTAGGAAGAGATGGACATGCTGAATATGGACATTCTTTTTTAAGTGCAAATGTGGCTAATATTCCTATTTTTGCCACCACTTTTAATGTTAAAAATGATGATTTTATAACTTATCTAAAACAAAACAAATTGCCAACTCATTATGAGCTTGCTAAATTATTAGCTAAGGAAATGGGGTATGATATTCATAATTCTTTAGAAGAGCCTAATGTGTTTTACATTAATGGTGTCGATATTTCTGGAAATGCTGGTTATATTAAAGTTTTAAGAGATAAAGATAAGGCAAAATTTGAATATTTTGATAAAGAATAATTGGCTTTAAGAGGAATATTTCCTCTTAAAGATTAAAATGACGCTCCGCCCATTAACATAGAAAACATGATAAATGGAAGTATAATTTTTAACGCTTCTGTGGCGTCTTGATTATTGATGCTTAGTTTTTCTATGCTGTCGATTCCTTGTGTGCTATAGTCACTAACAGGGATGTTTTTAAATTTTAAATCAAGATTGAGTTTATAATCATCATTTTGAGTGATATTGTTTAAAATAGCTAAAGCTTTATCAAAGATTAATGCTTGTTCTTCATTTTGACTTTGAGCTTTTAAGGTTTGTAAATTTTCCTTAGCAGTTGCTATATAGCTACTAAATACGCCTTCGGTTTTAAGAATTGAATCAATTTTAAAATTATTTAAGATGATGTATTTTTGGATTGTATTGCTAAAATCTGAAGCTTGTTCGTAGTTTGCTATATTAAGAAGTTCATTGATAGCTTGTTCATCCATAGCTAAAGTTTGAGTGTTAAATTTTATACCCTTAGAATCAAGGTAATTAAGTAGATCTTCTTTTAGATTTATATTTAGATTTGTATTGAAATTTAATTTTGCGTTATAAAATTTTATATTAAGATTATCTAGATAATTGTTTTCTTGTTTGTTTATGGAGTTATCAAATGATAAAGTATAAGAATCCGAGCTTAATTTATTGATAAAAGAGCTGATTTTTGGATCTTGTTGAAATAAGCTTGCATTGATGTCACTAACAACTTTTTCTCCAAGTTTAAAATCTTCAAAAACCAAATTTGATTGTATGCTTTTTTGGTTTTTAAAAAGATCGTTGTAATATTCTTTAATGTTAATTGATGTATTTGCTTCGCCTTTGTAAATTTCATTTGAGCGAATTTTGATATTTTTTGCTTGAAATAGTTCTTGATACTCATCGTTGTTATCTTTTGCAAGAGTTTTGAAATTTGAACTTAAACACGCTATAAAATCACCATCTGCATTGCATTTAAAATCAGAAAATTCAATCTTTATTCCAGAATCCTGAGAAAGGTTTGCAATTTCTTGTTTAACTGTTTGATTTAGTTGATTTTCATATTTTTTAACTGTTTTTTCATCTATGGAATTTCCGCAAGCTGAAAACAAAACAGCTATTCCAATAGAGAGAAAAATACCTTTTTTCATAGTTTTCTCCTTAAAAATTTTAAAACAAAGATTATATCTTTTTTTACTTAAAATTTAAACAATGCTAAAAGAGAGTGTGAGATTAATTACATTTTTACACATAGGAAAATCTTTTTAGTTTGTTTCAAATGCATTATTTATAATTTTAAGTATAATTAACTTTGCAATTATTATATATTTTGCAATAGCTTTAAGCTTATTTTAAAGAAAGGAAATGTATGAAAAAAATACTTCTAAGTGTTTTAACGGCCTTTGTTGTAGTAGTATTGGCTGCTTGTGGAGGAAATTCTGACTCTAAAACTTTAAATTCTCTTGATAAGATCAAGCAAAATGGAGTTATTAGGATTGGGGTATTTGGCGATAAACCACCTTTTGGTTATGTGGATGAAAAAGGAAACAATCAAGGCTATGATATAGCTTTAGCTAAACGCATAGCAAAAGAACTTTTTGGCGATGAAAATAAGGTGCAATTTGTTCTTGTTGAAGCTGCAAATAGGGTTGAGTTTTTAAAATCAAATAAAGTAGATATTATTTTGGCTAATTTTACTCAAACTCCAGAAAGAGCCGAGCAGGTTGATTTTTGCTTGCCTTATATGAAGGTAGCTTTAGGCGTAGCTGTACCAAGGGATAGTAATATAACTAGCGTAGAAGATTTAAAAGATAAAACCTTGCTTTTAAACAAAGGCACAACAGCAGATGCGTATTTTACGCAAAATTATCCTAATATTAAAACTTTAAAATACGATCAAAATACCGAAACTTTTGCCGCTTTGATGGATAAAAGAGGCGATGCTTTAAGTCATGATAATACCTTGCTTTTTGCTTGGATGAAAGATCATCCTGATTTTAAAATGGCTATCAAAGAGTTAGGCAACAAAGATGTTATCGCACCAGCAGTTAAAAAAGGCGATAAAGAACTTAAAGAATTTATCGATAATTTGATCATTAAACTAGGCCAAGAGCAGTTTTTTCACAAGGCTTATGATGAAACTTTAAAAGCTCATTTTGGAGATGATGTTAAGGCTGATGATGTAGTGATTAAAGGTGGAAAAATTTAACAAAGGGCTTTTTGCCCTTTATATTGATTTAGGATAAAATATGCAAAAAAAATACAAAAATATTATTTATGCTTCTTTGGGTGGAATTTTGGAATTTTATGATTTTGTGCTTTTTGCCTTTTTTTTGGATATTTTTGCTAAGGTATTCTTTCCGCAAAATGATGCTTTTTGGATGCAGATAAATGCTTATATAGCCTTTGGTGCTGCTTATTTAGCGCGTCCTTTTGGTTCTATTGTGATGGCACATTTTGCTGATAGATATGGAAGAAAGAATATTTTTTATATTTCTATGCTTTTGATGGTTTTGCCTAGTTTTGCTTTAGCTTTTTTGCCAAGTTATGAAAGTATAGGTATATTTGCTACTTTGATTTTATTTACTATTCGTATTTTGCAAGGTTTAGCCGTTGGAACTGAGGTGAGTGGAGCTTGGATTTATGTGAGCGAATTTGTCAAAGGACGTCAAATTCCTTTAGCTCTTGGTTTTATTTCAGCGACTTTAACCATAGGTTTATTGCTAGGAAATATTGCCACTTTAGGCATAAGATCTTATTTTACCCCAGAAGAAGTTCAAAGCTATGCTTGGAGAATTCCTTTTATCATAGGAGGATTTTTTGGAATTTTAGCTTTGTTTTTAAGAAATAAACTCAGCGAAACTCCAGAATTTGTAAAAGTTCAAAATGAAAAGAAAATTTTAAGTTTTCCATTGTTTGAAGCTTTAAAAACTCATAAAATGAGTATGCTTGTTTGTTTTTTAATGACCATGGTTTTAACAAGCGGTGTGGCAACTTTGATGATTTTGCCTAAGTATTTTGAAAGTCTTTTAGCTATGAGTAAAACTTCTGCTTTATGGGTACAAAATTTTGCTATTTTAGCGGTGATTTTTGGAGCTTTATTTCAAGGTTTTTTAGCAAGCAAATGGGGAAGCTATAGGATTTGTTCTATTTTTAGTATAGCTTTTATTATCTTTGGTATGCTTTTTAGTTTTTATGATGAGAATTTTTTATTTTATTTTTTACTGGCTTGTTTTACACAAGGTATTATCACTTTCGCACCTGTTTTTATGACACAAATTTTTAAAAGCGAACTTAAATTTAGTGGGCTTAGTTTTGCTTATAATATTTCTTATGCGATTTTAGGTTTTTTAACCCCTTTTGTAGTTAATGCTTTTTATAAAGAGTATTTAGGTATTTATCTTGCTATAGTCGGATCTTGCTCCTTATTTTGCGTGTTTTTGTTAAAACGCGTTTTTGCAAGAAGCAAGATTAAAGAATTAAGCATTGTCTTTTAAAACTTCAAAAACAACCTTAGATATTTTTTCAACTGAAGCGATTTCGCAATGCTCATCAGTTGAATGAGGATTATGGATATTTGGACCTATAGAAGCGCATAAAAGCTCTTGTTTTTTCTCTATAATGCCACACTCAAGCCCTGCATGGATAGCTGAAACTTTGACATTAGGCGATACTTTTTTAAGCGCTTTAAAAACCATGTCGCTAAGTGCGTTTGGTTTGCCTTCCCAAGGTGGATAGAAATTAAAACTTCTTACTTTAAAATCAAAAGCCTTGAAAAATTCTAAAGTTTCAAATTCTACTTGCTTAAGTCCATCAAGTATATTAGATCTTGCAAAAAGTGCGAATTTGATTTGTTTATCTTGCATTCTTAAAGTAGCTAGGTTAATGCTTGTTTGAACTATACCTAGATTTTCATCATAAGCTCTAACTCCATGAGTAAAAGAATTTATAAGGCTTAAAAGTTTGTTACTTTGATCGCAAATTTCAAATTCGCCTTCTTCTTTAAAATCGCATTTTATCCAGTTATTGCTCTTTACTTCATTTTTAAAATGCACTAAAGCTTTGGCGTGTTTAGGTATAGAATTGATTCTTTCTCCACCTTCAAAAGAAATGATTTCTCCTTTATTTTCTTGTATAAATTTAGCCATTTCTTTGATGGAGCTTTTTTCGTTGCGTACGATATTTATGCCTGAGTGTCCACCTTTAAAATTTTGCGCGCAAAGCTCATAAATTTTACCCTTTTTTCTAAGGGTATTAAAAGGCAAGCTAGCTTCTATATCTACTCCACCTGCACAGCCTATCATGATCTCATCATCGCTTTCATGATCTAAATTTAAAAGCATTTTAGATTCTAAAGTGTGCTCGAGTGAATTCACTCCCATGA
This sequence comes from Campylobacter sp. BCW_4332, assembly GCF_001763175.1. NCBI lineage: Bacteria > Pseudomonadati > Campylobacterota > Epsilonproteobacteria > Campylobacterales > Campylobacteraceae > Campylobacter > Campylobacter sp. BCW_4332. The sequence continues at coordinate 183,562 of NZ_MJYF01000037.1, forward strand.
GTCCTACTTCTTCATCGTTTGTAAAAAGACACTCTAAATTTTCAAATTCAGCCATAGCACTCATCATGATGGCTATACCTATACCATTATCCGCGCCAAGACTTGAATTTTTGGCTCTTAAAAAGCCATTTTCTTCATAAACTTCTAAGTTTGGTGCATCGCCCATACAGACCATATCATAATGGCTTTGTAAGCAAATTTTTGGTTTGCCTTTTATGGCACGGATATTTCCTGCTTTATCTACACTCACTTTAAAGCCTTTATCTTTAGCATAAGAGCTTAAAAATTCTTTCATTTGTTCTGTTTCATAACTGCAATGAGGAATTTTACATAATTGTTTAAAATTTTCTATAACATTTTGCATTTTATCTCCTTTGTTTTGATAAAATTATGGCATATTTTTTAAAATTTAAAGGCAAAATGATTAAAAAATGAGAATAAATTATAAAAAATTATTTAATTTAAGAAAATTACTAAGTGATCCAAAAAAACTTTTTTCTGTATTAATTTTTACTCTTGTAGTTGTTTTTATCCAGAATTATATTGCCCAAAATTCTAGTTTTGAAGGAAAAGTAGTTAGAATTATTGATGGAGATACTATAGAAGTTAATCATGAAAACAAACTCGCTAGAATAAGATTTTTTGGTATAGATGCACCAGAATTTAAACAAAGTTTTGGAAAGCAGTCAAAAGAAGCTTTAAGTAGAATTTTAAGCGGTAAACAAGTTGAAATTATTTATAAAAATAAAGATACTTATGGTAGAATTGTTGCCATTGTAAAGCTTAATAATGTTGATATTAATCAATTTTTAGTAAGCAAAGGCTATGCTTGGGCTGATACTTACTATAGTAATGCTTATATTAAAGAACAAGAAAATGCTAAGAAAAATCATTTAGGTCTTTGGAAAGAGGGTAATCCTATAGAGCCTTATAAATGGAGAAAACACAATAAATTCTAAGGAAAAACATGAAAAAATATACTTTAATGATACTATTAGTTTTAGGAATTTCTGGATGTTTTGTAAATGAAAGAGGAATTTCAAATCGTTTTTATGATGATTGCAAAGAATATTATGATGGAAGTGGAACTTATCATAAGGATTGCCCAAAGAATTGGGTGGATATTAAAATGACTCCTTGATTATTTTCCACCCACAGAGGCCATTAATGCAGCTGCTACGGCTTCTGGATTGTTGATTTTGGCACCTTGTTCTTGATTTTCTGTAGGTTTAACAGTATTAAGTGGCGGACGCTTGAGTTTAAATATATGCTCATCAGTGCTAACAACTTGTATCGTTCCTTCAAACATTTTAATTTCTTTAACATGCCCGACCACTTTTACATCTCTTTTTTTGGAGGTTTCGTCAAAAAGTGCATGAGCTTCAAGTTCTAAAACATCGCCTAATTTAAGCGGAGCATAAAAAAAACATTTTGATCCAATAATCACTGAAAATTCTTTATTGATAGAGGCTTGTGCTACATAGTTTGCCGCAGCGAAAATAAAGGCATCAAAAATCAATCCTTGATCATCTGCTACCATTTCGCTTGTGGTTATTAAAATTGATTTGGCATAGTTTTTATCAATTTCTATAATGGTTCCAGCAAGCGAAGTGTTTAATTCAGGACAAGTGAGTAATTCTGCTCTAACACGAGATATATCTTCTGCAGATGCGTATTCTTCAAGTTGTGCATATTCTTCAAAATTATCTTTTTTTGCCATATCTAACCTTTAAATTCTACTTATCTACTTCAAAATATCTAAAGCCTAGATCGACAAAAAGCAAAAAGAATTTATATCCCAATACGCACATAAACTCTTTTGGGTGCTTCATAGCCTTCAATGGTAAGATTTTTATCCTTTGGATCTAAGAAATTTTCCAGCGAAAAAGAGTCTATCCATTCTGTTTTTCTTTGTTCGTTTTCATCGGTTTTTTTTGTAGCCAAAACTTCAAATTCTATAAATCCTGCTCTTTCACACCAGTTTTTTAATGCACTAATGCTTGGTACAAAATAAATATTTGGAATTTTAGAATAAGTTTTATTAGGCACAAGAGCGATTTCTCTCTCATCTTCTATATACATGGTATCTAAAAAAACAACTCCATTTTTATTAAGTCCTGCTTTTAAATCTTTTAGCATTTTTATAGGATCACTTCTATGATAAATCACCCCAAGACAGAAAATCACATCAAATTTCAAGCCATAGCTTGGAAGATCTTCTACGCCTAAAAGTTCGTATTCTATAGGAGTTTTAGCTAAAGCGTTAATGAGTTCAAATTGCAAACGGTATTTGATAGAAGGATCAAAACCTATGAGTTTTGCAGGATTAAATTCAAGCATTTTAAACATATAATAACCATTATTACAGCCTATATCAGCAACGCATTTTTGAGAAATTTCGTTCATAAAAGGCTTTAAAATATTAAATTTAATAAAACTTTGCCATTCTGTATCGATGAAAAGATCGTCTATTTTAAAAGGACCTTTTCTCCATGGTTTAAGTTCTTTTGTTATAGCTAGGATTTCATCTTTGGCTTGAGAATTTGTAGATAAATTTACACTATCATCTAAAGAAAAATTACAAGCAAGATTGAGAGCTTTAAGTTCTTGAATTTTAGCGTATAAAGGGTGATTTAGAAATTGTTTTTTGAGTAAATTTTCTTGCATTTTTATCCTTGACATTTGCTTTTAATGCTAAATTATAACATTAAAAGCTTTTATGGCAATATAAATCTCATATGTATTAAATATTTGATCAAAAATAAATTTTTAAAAACTCAAAATACTTCCCAAAACTCACATAAGCTTTAGAACTATAATCATCATTTTTATAAAGCTTTAGCTAAATCAAGCTTAACATAAAAATTTCCTGTTTTATTATAAAGCAGTTGCAAATCATAGGCATCCATATAGTTTGTTTCACTTACTCTATATAGTTTAGAAACATTCTCACACCAAGAATAACCTATATCATAAAAAGGAGTGATATAAAAATCTTTCAAAGGAGTAGTCATTCTAAGTCCAAAGCTAGCTACTACAGCATTATCTCTATCTTCATTATTATAAACCCTTACTCCATAAGGACCTACTAAAGATATAGTTTTACTATTATCTAGTATAAATAGATTCATTAATAACTTGTTGATAATTTAAGCTAAAAAGATGAGTAAAGGTATCATTAAAGAAATAAGTATTGTTAAGATTGACATTAAGTTTAGCAAATTTTCAAATTCTACTCCATCTACTTTGCTTGTTTCTATACCTCATTAAGAAATTCATGCGTTGATTGCTTTTAGAACTGCTAAGATTTTTATATGAGTATCTTTAGGTTTAAGATAAAAAACTGAACTAAGTTCTCCTTGTTCTAATATAAGTTTATTATAACTTGCATTAGCATAATCGGTTTTTGCTATGATTAAAAAAGGAAGTGCTCTAACTGTTTTTATTACTATGATTAGCTGTATTGACACTATTAAAAGAAAGAACTTTATCTTCTCTCATATCAGAAGCAAGTAAATAATGTTTAAAATTTAAATCGTTTATATTTATAATATTTACTTTAGTATTGTTATAAATTAAAGTAATATTGTTAATATCATGTTTAGAACTCTTAGAATAATAATTTATACCTTGGGGGTTTTTATAAGTAGAATTGGTTTTATCATAAAGTTTGTTATCATTAAAATAATACTCTGGAATATTGAAATTTCGATTGTCTGTAGTATTTGCTTGAGTGACTAAAAGCATTGATGCTTAAGAAGGTAACAATAGAAAGTTTAAAACAAAATTTCTCTACACCCCTCCCCGTGAAGTTAAAAAGCTTAATGGCTGGCATAGATATCCTTAAATATTGATTATTATATTTTAACTATTTAACAATATCTGTAAATATTATCAAAAGAAAGCGTAATTATAATATTCTTAAGTATATTAATTATAAATAAAATATTTAAATAATATTAATAATAAAAAAGTTATTTTTTAATTTTATTTTTTATAATATATATTTAATATTATTAAAAAGCTTTATTAAATTAATATTGGACGGAATTTTTAATATAAGCTAAAAAGCGATATCAAAGAATTTCCGTTGTATAATCTAATGTTTTTTAAATGTAAAATATTTTTTAAGGTAAAGCGATGAAAATGCGTGTGTATTATGAAGATACTGATGCGGGTGGAGTGGTGTATCATAGTAATTATTTAAAATTTTGTGAGAGAGCAAGAAGTGAAATTTTTTTCAATAAAAAAGTAGATATTTTTGATGCGTCTAAGGGACATTTTTTGCTTGCAAAAGCAAATTGCAATTTCTTAAAACCTGCAAAACTTGGAGATATAATAGAGATTAAAACAAAAATTTTAGAAGTCAAAAATGCTTCTGTGGAAATTTCACAAGAAATTTATAAAGATGAAATTTTGCTTTTTAAAATGGAATTAACTTTAGCTTTTATTAAAAACGAAAAACCAGCTAGAATGGATATGCAGTTAAAAAAGCTCTTTGAAGAATTATTTTAATTCTTCAAAGCTTGCTTGTTTGCCTTGCATAAGACGCACTTTGTAATCAACTTGAGAATTTTTGATTTTCTCATCAAATAAACTTTCACTTTTTTTATTTAAGAATTCGGTATAAAAGTAATCAACTCCTATACTAGTGGCATAAGCAATCCAGTTATAATCTATACTTTGATTAAAAATTTCATTAAGATAGACTAAGTTATCATCGTGGTTATTGATAGAATTAGCAATGATGAAATTTTCTCTATCTCCTTGTTGTGTTAAACTTAAAAATGTTGGATTATAGTTGATTTGAGTGGATAAAAGCACATAAGGATGAATGTTATAAATTCTTAGTTGAGAACTTGCTAGAGCTGTTTTGATCAATGGAGTGTTAAAAAATATTGAGGCATTATTAACTCCGCCTTGTGATCTTAAAAGTCTGCTAAAATCAAGCTTCTCGCCTTCTATGGTATATATTCTAGCATTATTATTTTGAGCAAGAATTCTTGAATTTAGATTGCTTGATAAGGCAGAGCCATCGCTAAATATTGCGATATTAGCATTTGATTTGCTTAAAAGTGTGGCAATTTGAGCATCATAGTCAATACTTCCAAAAATAATATTTTGATTTGAAAATTGTATGTTGTTTTTATGGATGGTCGGTATAAAAATTTTCATATTTCCTGAGTAATTTTTCAACTCATTGGCACCTTTTAGAGTAAATCCAGCTATGGCATACTGATATCCTTGAGCTTGTGCTGCATCAAGCGCGGCTCGAATTTTATCACTATCTTCTGTGCCAGTTAAAAAAACTTTTACTTTGATTTCAGCTCTTTGTCTTAAAAGATAGGCTATGCTTGAATTTATTATAGTATTTGAGTAGCTTTTTATGGTTTTTTCTGGGATAATTATCGCAAGTTTAACAGAAGTAATTTTTTGAACATTTTTTTCAAAATCAGTAATGGAATTTAATAATTTTGCATAAACATTAGATAAAAATTGATCGTTTTGGTCTGCAAATTCACTTAAAAAACTGAGATACAATCTTGATTCTAAAAGATCAAAAAGACAATTTGTGTTGCATTCTTGAACGCTTAATTTAGGATAAAAATTTTCAACAGGTTTTACATCGACTAATTTTTGCTCTTTTGCATTAAGCAAAAAGCAAGATAAGAAAAATATTAAAAATATTTTTTTCATAAAAATCCTTTAATTTTTTTTAAATCTTGTATGAAATTTTTTTCATAACTTGGATTTTTTTCTATAAAATCTAAATCATAACTTGGCATTATGAAAAAATTTTTATAAGCAAAAACTTCACCTTTTAAAATGTGATAATCTTTAAATCCCAAGCTTTTAAATGTGTATTCTCCTAGACAAAGCAAAAAAGCAGGTTGAATCAGTTTTAGTTCGTTCCAGAAAAATGGTAAGCAAGATTGTAGCGAAAAATCATCAAATTTTCCATTACAAAAACATTTAAATAAATAAGAAAAATAAAAATCTTCATCGCAAAGCCCTAAAATTTGATAAATATAGTGTTTTAATTTTTTACCTTTTTTTGAATTAAGTAAAATTCCGCTTTCATTTTCACTCTTTTGCCCAAAAACATCAAGAATTAGCAATTTGGCATTTTTTATCTTAGGCTCCATAAGACTAAATTTTCTTGTTTTGGAAAATTGGCATAAGGTGCAAGATGAAACAAGTTGTTTTAATTCTTGAAAATTTTGTACTTGTTCAAAGTGGTTTGTATGTGTATCAACAAAGTTAAATCCCATAGCTTTTAAATAATAAAGACTTCTTATCATAAATCACACAATTTTTCTAAATTTTCTCCACTTAGACGATAATTTCTCCATTGTTTAAGATGTTTAGCGTTTAAACTTTCATAAAAATTAATACCTAAAATATTATCATTTAAGCAAACCCAGTCGAGTCTTTTTAAATTTTCTTTTTTGCAAATTTCTCCTAAAAATTTAAAAACAGCTTTTCCATAACCTTTTTTACGAAAATCTTCTCGTATATAAATATCTTCAAGATAAATTCCACCGCTACCCCAAAAAGATGAAAAAGTATAAAAATAAATCATATAGCCTATAGTTTTTTCATTTTCTTTTAACAAAAAAGCACGAGCAAATTTATTTTTTAGTAAAGAATGTTTTAGTTTTTCTTTCGTGCATTGAAGAAAATCTAACATATCTTCGTATTTTGCAAATTCTATGATCATTTCTTGTAAAATATCTAAATCTTCTTGTCTTAAATCAATAATTTTAAATTCTGACATTTTTAACCTTTTAAAAATAATTTCAAAATTTATCAAAAGAATTTAAAAATTACTCTTAATCAAAAGCAATTTATAAGTAAGATTAAGATAAAATACAAGTTTATTTTATAATTTTTTAAGGAAAAATCAAATGAAAAGAACTTATCAGCCGCATGGCACTCCAAGAAAACGCACTCATGGTTTCCGTGTTCGTATGAAAACTAAAAATGGTCGCAAGGTGATCAATGCAAGACGCGCTAAAGGTAGAAAAAGACTTGCTGTGTGAAAAATTTTGATAAATTTAGCACAAACAAGGAATTTTCATCTGTATATAAAGTAGGTAAAAAATGGCATTGCGAAGGTGTGATCATTTTTTATCTGAATAGTTATGAAAAAAAAATAGCAGTTGTTGCTAGTAAAAAAGTTGGAAAAGCAGTGGTTAGAAATCGTTCAAAACGAATTTTAAGGGCTTTGTTTGCTAAGTTTGAAAGATATCTTCAAGATGGCAAATATATTTTTGTAGCTAAAAATGAAATCACTGAACTTTCTTTTTCTAGGTTAGAAAAAAATCTAAAATGGGGATTGAAAAAACTAGAATGTTTCAAATGATATGCCTAAAAATACTCCGTTTTTATCAGAAATTCTTAAGCCCTTTAAAACCCGCTGCTTGTAGGTATTATCCTAATTGTTCTGAGTATGCACTTTGGCAGTTTCAAAAAAAGAATTTTTTTCTAGCTTTTTTTTCTACTTTTTTTAGAATTTTAAGATGTAACCCTTTTTTTAAAGGGGGATTTGATTATCCTAGAGTTTCTAAAAATTTTTATCCTATGAATTTATGTTTTAAGCCTATATTTTTAGCAAAAAAACAACTTTGTTTTTTATACATACCTTATAAAAATAAAAGTTTTTATCTTATAAAAATCATCTTTAAAAGGACAAATCAGTGAATAATTCAAATAATATTTTTCAGCAAAAGCGTATACTTTTGGCTGTTGTGATTTCTTTTTTATTTTTTGTTGTTTATGATTATTTTTTCATTCCAAAGCAACCTTTAAAAATAGAACAAAACATTACACAACAAAATCAACAAAACACAAGCATAAATAACACTCCTAATATACAAAATACCACCACAAATACTCCAAGTGCGGCTTTAGTTTCGCAAGATAGTGTGATATCTAAGGTTCAAAGCAAACATTTTGAAGCACAAATTGACTCTTTTGGTAGAATTTCTGCTTTTTATTTAAAAGATAAAAAATACCAAAATGAGAAAGGGGAATTTATAAATCTTGTTAGCAAGGAAAATAGTCCTTATCCTTTAGAAATGCGTTTTAGTGATCCAAGTATTAACTCAGAGGCTTTTAAATTTCCTTATATTGCTAACTCTAGCAATCTTTTTGTTGATGAAAATGGAAGTCAAGTTTTAAAACTCACTCAAAATCTTTCCGGATTGAAAATCGAAAAAGATATTACTTTTTATCCAAAAGGAAATTATGAGATAGAAGTTAAACTCAGCAAAAATGCAAATTATTTTATAAGTCCAGGATATCGTCCAAATATTGCCGTAGATAGTTATACGGTTCATGGTGCTTTGGTAATGGATAATAAAGAAACCATCGAAACTTATAAAGATGGAGATGTAGAGAAGGATGAAAGTGCTAATAATGTCGTAATGACTTCGGCTTTTGATAGATACTATGCAACTTTCTTTTATAATTTTGATAAACCTTTAAATGTGGCAATCAGCAAGGATGCTAATAAAAACCCTATAGTTTTTGCTTATAGTGATAATGAATTTAAAGCAGGGGGTTATATAGGTTCTAAAGAACATGTGATTTTAAGAAGTATAGATCCACGCCTTGAAGCAGTTGTTGAATATGGTTGGTTTACTTTTATTGCTAAGCCTATGTTTGAGTTTTTGAATTTCTTACATCAGTATATAGGAAATTGGGGTTGGGCTATCGTTGCGATGACTTTAATTGTGCGTATTATTTTATTCCCACTAACTTATAAATCTATGATTTCTATGAATAAACTTAAAGATCTTGCTCCTAAAATGAAAGATATTAGAGAGCGTTATAAAGGCGATCCACAAAAAATGAATATGCACATGATGGAGCTTTATAAAAAACATGGTGCAAATCCTATGAGTGGTTGTTTGCCTATACTTTTACAAATTCCTATTTTCTTTGCTATTTATCGCGTTTTGCTTAATGCTATTGAGCTAAAAGCAGCTCCTTGGGCGTTTTGGATACATGATTTATCGGTAATGGATCCTTATTTTATTTTGCCTATTTTAATGGGTGCAACGATGTTTTTACAACAACTTATCACACCTATGACTATACAAGATCCTATGCAAGCTAAGATTATGAAATTTTTACCAGTGATTTTTACTTTTTTCTTTATCACTTTCCCAGCAGGACTTACGCTTTATTGGTTTGCAAATAACCTTTGTTCTTTGGTTCAACAATGGGTTATCAATAAAATATTTGCTAAAGAACATCACAAAAAAACAAGTGGAGCATGAAAAATGAAAATCGAAGCCATTGATCTTCAAAGTGCCTTAACAGAAGCTTCAAGAAGTTTAGAATGTTCTGTGATGGACTTAGAATATGAGATTATTCAGCATCCAAGAAAAGGTTTTTTTGGATTTGGAAGAAAAAAGGCAATTATAGAGGCTAAAGCAAAAAAAAGGATTTTGAAAAAAAATCCTAAAAAAGAATTTACAAGTTCAAAAAATCACAAACCAGAAACACATGAGCCAAAACAAGAAAACAAGATTGAAATAAAAAATGAAAAAAATAAAAATCAAAAAGAAAAATACACAGTAAAAAGTGATGAAATTTTTGATAGTTTTCATCGAGAAAGCAAAGGAGTGCGTAATACTCAGGATATTTTAGATGAGATTCGTATTCAGCTTGTAAAACTTTTAGAAAGCTCCCAGTTTAAAATAGAGCTTAGTGAACTTAGAATGTATGATGAAGATTGTGTTTTGATTCGATTGGATGGGGAAGATGCTGCTTTGATGATAGGCAAAGAAGCACATCGTTATAAGGCTATTTCTTATCTTTTGCACAATTGGATCAATTTAAAATATAATCTTTTAGTGCGCCTTGAGATCGCTCAATTTTTAGAAAATCAAATTCAAGGTATGCAGCTTTATTTACAAAGCGTGATTGAAAAAATTAAAATTCATGGACGCGGACAAACCAAACCTTTAGATGGGGTTTTGATAAAAATCGCTTTAGAGCAGTTAAGAGCTGAATTTCCAGATAAGTATGTAGGAATTAAGCAAAATAATGATCAAAGATTTGTTGTAATAAACGACTTTTTCAAAAAAGATGAGTGATACTATAGCGGCTATTGCCACAGCTCATGGCGTGGGTTCGATTTCTATTGTAAGATTAAGCGGTGAAAGAGCTTTAGAATTTGCCTTAAAGCTTAGCCACAAAACCAAACTCACCCCCCGCCATGCTACTTTTACAAAACTTTTTAATCAAAACAATGAAATCATCGATGAAGCTATAATGATATATTTTAAAGCTCCTTATAGTTTTACAGGTGAAGATATAGTAGAGTTTCAAACTCATGGAGGATTTAGTGTGAGTGAAGTTTTACTCGAAGAACTTGTGAGTTTAGGGGCAAGACTTGCTTTAGCGGGAGAATTTAGCAAAAGAGCGTGTTTAAATGGCAAAATGACTCCTTTAAAAGCCTTAAATATACAAGATCTCATACTTTCAAAATCTGCGCTTGCAGCTAAAATTATAGCACGCAACATGCAGGGAAATCTAGGAGAACTTTTAGAAAAAATTCGCACAGATTTGGTTAAAACTTTAGCTTTTGTAGAAACTAGTATTGATTATGCTGATGATGATTTACCTTCTGATTTATTACAACAAATTTCTACTATGTGTGAAGAAAATTCTAAAATTTTAAAAGAAGTTTATACACTTTCTCAAAGCAGAAAAGGACTTATAGAAGGTTTTAAAATCGCTATTGTAGGTAAGCCAAATGTAGGCAAATCCTCGCTTTTAAATGCCTTGCTTTCTTATGAAAGAGCTATTGTTTCAGATATAGCGGGAACTACTCGTGATACTATAGAAGAGAGCTTTAAACTAGGAACGCATTTATTGCGCATTATAGATACAGCGGGTATTAGAGAAAGTAAAGATGCTATAGAACAAATCGGCGTAGCTTTAAGTAAAAAAAGTTTAGAAGATGCAGATATTATTTTGGCAGTCTTTGATGCTTCAAGAGTGCAAGATAAAGAAGATGAGAAAATTTTTGACTTATTAGCAAATACTGATAAAAAAATCTTTTGGATTTTAAATAAAAGTGATTTAGAAAATGTTTTCAAAAATACTCAAAATAAAAATTTTATCAAGCTTAGTGCTCAAAAAGACATCGCTTTGTTAAAAGAAGAATTGCAAAATTATCTTAATTCTTTTGATAGCGAAGGTATTATGGTAAGTTCTTTAGATCTTATTAATGCTTGTAAAATTTCAAGCGAAGCGATTTTTAGAGCTAAAGGACTTTTAGAGGAAAGTTCTTTAGAACTTTTTGCTTTTGAACTTAATTTAGCTATTAATGAACTTGCAAGATTTACTAAAGATTTTCAAAGAGATGAAATTTTAGACGAAATGTTTGGTAATTTTTGTTTAGGAAAATGAAAGGATAGAAATGGATAAAGAAACCATAAAAGCACATAAAATCAGCGATGAAGAATATGCACAAATTTTAGAAATTTTAGGACGTGAGCCAAATTTATTAGAACTTGGGGTTATTTCTGCGATGTGGAGTGAGCATTGCTCTTATAAATCCAGTAAAAAATATCTTAATGGTTTTCCAACTAAAGCACCTTGGGTGATTCAAGGTCCAGGTGAAAACGCAGGGGTTATTGATATCGGGCAAGGTATGGCAGCGGTTTTTAAAGTGGAAAGTCACAATCACCCTAGTTTTATCGAACCTTTTGCAGGTGCGGCTACAGGAGTAGGGGGAATTTTGCGTGATGTTTTTACTATGGGTGCAAGAGTGGTTGCGGGGCTAAATTCTTTAAAATTTGGCGATATTCATGATGAAAAATGCGGCAAACATCAAAAATACCTTGTTAAAGGCGTGGTAAATGGAATTTCTCATTATGGAAATTGCATGGGTGTGCCAACTATAGGCGGAGAATGTGCTTTTGATGAGTGTTTTAATGGAAATATCTTAGTTAATGCCTTTGCTTTAGGGGTTTGTAAAAGTGAAGATATCTTTTATGCTAAGGCTGAAGGTGTAGGAAATCCTGTGATTTATGTGGGTTCAAAAACAGGGCGTGATGGACTTGGTGGAGCGGTTATGGCAAGTGATAGCTTCAATGAAGAAAGCAAATCTTTGCGTCCTACAGTGCAAATTGGCGATCCTTTCAGTGAAAAACTTCTTATGGAGGCTTGTTTAGAGCTTTTTAAAACCGATTATATTGTGGGTATTCAAGATATGGGTGCTGCAGGGCTTACTTCAAGTTCTTTTGAAATGGCAGGAAGAAGTGGCAGTGGCATGAAACTTTACCTAGATAAAACTCCTATGCGTGAAAGCGGTATGACTCCTTATGAGTTAATGCTTAGTGAGTCTCAAGAAAGAATGCTTATTTGTGCAAAAAAAGGCTATGAAGATAAGGTTATAGAAATTTTTAAAAAATGGGATTTAGATGCTGTGGTTATGGGTGAGGTTACCAATACAGGAAAAATGGAACTTTTTTGGCATGATGAGCTTGTAGGGCTTATTCCTATCGAGCCTTTAAGTGAAAAAGCGCCGATTTTAAGTCGTCCTATAAGTGAGCCAAAATATTTAAGTGAAATTAAAGACTATAAATTTGAGCTAAAATCAAGTATTCAAGAGCTTTTTATACAAATGCTTCAAAATGAAAATATTAATAATAAAGCTTTTATTTATGATCAATTTGATTCAAGTGTGCAAACCAATACCATAAAAGCTGATGGAAGATTGGGTGCTAGTGTTATTCGTATCAAAGAAAATGGTGCAAGTGTGGCTATGGCTATAGAATGTAATTCACGCTTAAATTATGTAAATCCTAAAATAGGAGCAGCTTTAGCAGTAGCTTCTGCAGGAAGAAAGGTTGCTTGCACAGGAGCTAAGCCTTTGGCAATAAGCGATTGTTTAAATTATGGAAATCCGCAAAATCCTGAAGTGATGTGGCAATTCGCACAAGGTTGCGAAGGTATTAAAGAAGCTTGTAAAGAGTTAAATACCCCAGTAGTAAGCGGCAATGTTTCACTTTATAATGAAACCAATGGTGTAAGTATTTATCCAAGTCCTACTATAGTAAGCGTAGGGGTTTTAGAAGATGCAAATAAAACCTTAAAAGCTAGTTTTGAAAAAGAAAATTTAAGCGTTTATCTTTTGGGTGAAAGTTTAGGAGAATTTGGCGGATCTATGGTAATGAAAATCCAAGATAAAAAAGTATCAGGAAGTCTTAAAGAGCTTGATTATAAAGCTGAACTTGCACTTTGGGATTTGCTTTATAAAGCCAATCAAAATTCTTTACTTGAGTGTGCCAATAGCGTAGGAATAGGGGGTATTGCTATGACTTTGGCAAAAATGTTTGCTATTTCTAGTGTGGGTGCAAATTTAATAAGTGGTTTTGATGATGAAAAAATGATTTTTGATGAGAGTGCAAGTCGTGCTATAGTAGGGCTTAGTAAAGAAAATGAAGAAGCTTTTTTAAATTTAGCTAGAGAATTTGGAGTAAAAGCTTATAAATTAGGTGTGAGTACAAGCCAAAAACATTTTAAACTTGATAGTATTGAGTTAAGCAAGGCTGAACTTGATAAGTTTTATTTTGAAAGTTTTAAAGAGCAAATCTAATGACTTTAGTTTTAATTATACTCGTTGTTTTGGTGTTTTACTGGTATTATAAAACTTGGGGAAAACAGGATTTTTTAAACTCAGCCACAAGAGGAGCCAAAGGCTTTGCTAAGGGTTTTGCTCGTGGAGTTATGGAAGAAAGAATGGATGAGTTTAAAAGGCGTATGAATTACTATGTTATCGCACTTTTGGCAAAAATTGCAAAAAGCGATGGCAGAGTAAGTGAAAATGAAGCTGAAATGATCAAAGATCTTTTAGATGCAAATGCTAAAGATGAAAAAGAAAGAGCTTTTTTAAAAGCAAGTTTTAATGAACATAAAGAAAATTTAAGCGATGCTTTTTATGTGGCAAAAGATTTTTTAAAAGAAGTGCCTTTACCTAAAAATGAGCGTTTTAATGTCTTGCGTGTGCTTGTTTTTATGGCTTTAATCGATGCAGATTTTAATGCTAAAAAGCGTGAAATTTTAGAGCAAATCGCTAAAGCCTTTGATATAGCAAAAAGCGAATTAGATGCTTTTATTGCAAGTCTTTCAAATTTAAAAAGTTCTAAAAAAGAATTAAGTCTTGATGAAGCTTTTACTATTTTAGAACTTCCAAATAATGCAGATTTAAATGCGGTAAAAAAACAATACCGCAATTTAGCAAAAAAATACCATCCTGATATTTTAAACGCAAACAATGTCAGCGAAGAAGAGCTTAAAATCGGCGTAGAGAAATTTCAAAAAATCAACGAAGCTTATGAAAAAGTTAAAAAACATTTAGAAAGGTAAAAATGAGAGCATTACTTAGTGTGAGTGATAAAGAAGGCATAGTAGAATTTGGCAAAGAGCTTGAAAATTTAGGTTTTGAGATTCTTTCAACTGGGGGGACTTTTAAGCTTTTAAAAGAAAATGGAATAAAAGTTATAGAAGTGAGTGATTTTACAAAGAGTCCTGAGCTTTTTGAAGGGCGTGTGAAGACTTTGCACCCTAAGATTCACGGTGGGATTTTGCATAAAAGAAGCGATGAAAATCATATCAAACAAGCAAAAGAAAATGAAATTTTAGGCATTGATCTAGTTTGTGTAAATTTATATCCTTTTAAAAAAACTACCATTATGAGCGATGATTTTGATGAAATTATAGAAAATATCGACATAGGCGGACCTGCGATGATAAGAAGTGCAGCAAAGAACTATAAAGATGTGATGGTGCTTTGCGATCCACTTGATTATGAAAAAGTGATTGAGACTTTAAAAAAAGGTCAAAATGATGAGAATTTTCGTTTAAATTTGATGATAAAAGCTTATGAGCATACAGCAAATTACGATGCTTATATTGCAAATTATATGAATGAACGCTTTAATGGAGGTTTTGGAGCGAGTAAATTTATAGTAGGACAAAAAGTATTTGATACAAAATATGGAGAAAATCCACATCAAAAAGGGGCTTTATACGAGTTTGATGCCTTTTTTAGTGCAAATTTCAAAGCCCTTAAAGGCGAAGCAAGTTTTAACAATCTAACCGATATTAACGCAGCTTTAAATTTAGCTAGTAGTTTCGATAAAGCTCCAGCTATTGCTATAGTAAAACATGGAAATCCTTGCGGTTTTGCTATAAAAGAAAATTTAGTACAAAGCTATATACATGCTTTAAAATGCGATAGCGTCAGTGCTTATGGAGGAGTGGTTGCAATCAATGGAACTCTTGATGAGGCTTTAGCAAATAAAATCAATGAAATTTATGTAGAAGTAATCATTGCAGCCAATGTAGATGAAAAAGCTTTAACCGTGTTTGAAGGTAAAAAACGCATTAAAATTTTCACTCAAGAAAGTCCGTTTTTAATCCGCAGTTTTGATAAATATGATTTTAAACATATTGATGGGGGTTTTGTATATCAAAACAGCGATGAAGTAGGCGAAGATGAGCTTAAAAATGCAAAGCTTATGAGTCAAAGAGAGGCAAGTAGGGAAGAATTAAAAGATCTTGAAATCGCTATGAAAATAGCAGCATTTACCAAATCAAACAATGTTGTTTATGTAAAAAATGGCGCTATGGTGGCTATAGGTATGGGTATGACAAGTAGAATCGATGCAGCAAAGGCAGCAATCGCTAAAGCTAAAGAAATGGGAGTTGATTTGCAAGGTTGCGTTTTAGCAAGTGAAGCCTTTTTTCCTTTTAGAGATAGCATAGATGAAGCAAGTAAAATAGGGGTTAAAGCTATAGTAGAACCAGGCGGAAGCATAAGAGATGATGAAGTGGTAAAGGCGGCTGATGAGTATGGTATGGCGCTTTATTTCACAGGCGTAAGACATTTCTTGCATTAAGTTTAATGGAATGTTATGTTTTTTACACATAATTCAATAAAAATTAAATAAATTATGTGTAAAATATTTCCGAAAAATTTTATTTTTAGGAAACTATGATGTTTAAAACTATAGGATTTAAGGTTTCTGCTGCAATTTTTGTGGTGTTGCTTATAAGTTTTATTGTAATGCAAGTGATTTTAAATTTGGACTTTAAAAATACTGCCAATAAAATGAGCAGGGCAAATTTAGATACCGTAAGTACTTCTGTTTTTCAAACAATGAGAATGGCTATGAATTTAGGAGATCCTGAAAAAATTAAAGAAGCCATTGAAGATGCAAAAAGTATAGAGGGTATTAGTGATATTAAAATTTATCCTTCAAAAGATACTATAGATCTTTTTGAGATGAAAGCCCCTCAAATTTCAAATGATAAGCGTATTATAGAACAATTTTCAAATCCTAAAATTCAAGCTTTAGAAGAAAATGTAAATGGTGTTGTGCATTTAAGATTGATACGCCCTTTGATTGCAGATGAAAGTTGTGTTGCTTGTCATGCAAATGCTAATGTAGGGAGCGTGATAGGGGTTATGGATATATCGCATTCTTTAGAAGGTGTTCAAAAAGATATAAGTAAAACCAGTCAATCTTATATTATAATATTTACTATTGCTTTGATTTTTACCCTTTGTGTGGTTCTTTTAATGCTTAAAGTTGTTGTTGGAAAGCCTGTTTTAGAGCTTTTAAATCATGCTAAAGAATTAGCTCAAGGAAGTGGCAATTTAAAAGCTCGTATTTCAGTTAAAGGTCAAGATGAAATTGCTTTAGCTTGTGGATATATCAATCAATTTATCGAAAAAACTCACAAGGCAGTTAGCGGTGCAAGTCATAATTCAAAAAATGTAGAAAAACAAAGCAATCTTTTAAATTCAAATGCTATTTCTTTAAGTGATATCAGTTCACAAAGTCATAAGCAAATAGATCAAAGTTTTAAACTTGGTGCAAATGTTGGCAATGAACTTGGAGAACTTGCTAGTTTGTCAAATAAGGCAAATAGTGCCAATGAAAAATCCTTTTTATTATTAGAGCAAATGCTTAAATCTTTGTTTAATGTTGCTAATAAAGTATCAACAGTATCTCAAAATGAAAATGAATTGGCTAAAAAAGTTGAAAACATGGTTAATCAAGCAGGTAATATACAAAAAGCAACTCAAATGATGGATGAGATTGCAGATAAAACCAATTTACTATCCCTAAATGCTGGCATAGAAGCAGCTAGGGCTGGTGCATTTGGACGAGGTTTTTCTGTAATTGCTGAGGATGTTAGGCAGTTGGCTCAGAACAGTGAAGAATTTTTGGGAAATGTAGCTCAAATTACAAAAGAGCTTTTGCAAAGTATTAATGAGGTTAGCGCAGAATTAAAGAAAAATGCTCAAAGTATACAAGCTTTAAATGATGACACCATTTTATTGGTTGATGATGCTAATGAGGTTAAATTATGCAACGAAGATGCTAGGGCTTTGGTAACTCAATGTACTGAAAAAATAAAAATTTCCCAAGAGAATATACAAAATTTACTTTCTCGTATGCAAAAAAATGTCGAAGTAAGTGAAAAGAATGAAGAAATTTCTAAAATTCTGCTTCAAGTTGCAGATGAGTTAAAAATAGTGTGTCATAATCTCGAAAGTGAACTTAACCAATTTCAAATTTAAAGGAATAAAATGAAAAAAACGCTTCAAATTGCTTTAGCTGCAACTTTTTTTGCAGGTTGTGCTAGTACTTCTGTTACTTCATCTACTTCTAAAGGTAATAATGAACTTGTGCAAAACCAGCTTTTCAAAATAGAAAAAATTATAGTTAATGGCAAAACTTTTGAACCAAAAAACGCAGAGGAAAGTCCAAATATTAGTTTTGAAAATAATAAATTTTATGGTTATTCAGGATGTAATCGTTTTTTTGGTTCTTACCAAACTAAGGCAGATACTTTGCAAATCGAAGGTGATCGCGTAGCTTCAACTCAAATGCTTTGTCACCCAATGGATGTAATGGATTTTGAAAATTCTTTCCTTTCAAATTTCAAAGGAACTTTTAAAATTTCAAATGAAAATGGAAAACTTGTTTTAAGTAATGATGAAATGAAAATCTTTTTTAAATAATATCCTAAAGCCTCGAAATATCGAGGCAATCTTCTTAAATTTGACAAAAGTCCAAAAAATGATACAATTATAATTTTATTATCAAAAAAGGTAGTTAAATGATAAAATCAATTCCTGAATGGAGCGAGCAAGAATACCTCATACTTTCTTTACCTCATGAAAAAAGCGATTGGAGTCCATATTTAGAGGAAATTTTGCAAAGTTATAAAGAATTTGTAAAAGTGGTAAGTGAATTTCAAAAAGTTTTACTTATAGCTCCTAAACAGAGTGATTTTGAAAATTTTAAAGATATAAAAAATGTAGAGTTTTTTAAATGTGATACAAATGATACTTGGATACGTGATTTTGGAGCTATAGATATAATAGAAAATAGTCGTTTAAAGGCTCTTGATTTTACTTTTAATGCTTGGGGAAATAAATTTCAAAGTGAGCTTGATAATGCTGTAAATTCTAAGCTTTTTAAAGAAAAATTTAAAGAGGGGCTTAAAAAGGTGGATTTTGTTTTAGAAGGAGGAAGCATTGACTTTAATGGAGAGGGCGTGATGCTTACAAGCTCTCATTGTCTTTTAAATGAAAATAGAAATTCTCATCTAAACAAAACTCAAATTGATACAAAATTAAAAGAATTTTTTGGTTTAAAGCAAATTATTTGGTTAGAAAATGGTTTCATAAAAGGTGATGATACAGATCATCATATCGATACCTTAGCAAGATTTATAGATAAAAATACCATAGCACATTGTATTTGTGAAGATGAAGAGGATGAGCATTATTTGCCTTTGCAAAAAATGAAAGAAGAGCTTAAAAAAACAGGCTTTGATTTAGTAGAACTTCCTATACCTAAGCCTTTATACTATAAAGGAAGAAGATTGGGGGCGACTTATGCGAATTTTGTTTTTATAAATAATGCTTTAATTGTGCCTTTTTATAAGGATAAAAATGATGAAATCATAGCTAAAAGACTTTCTAAAGCTTTACCCAATCATAAAATTATAGGAGTAGATGCAAGAGTGTTTTTACGACAAAACGGTTCTTTGCATTGTTCTTGTCAAAATCGTTTCAAAGGTTTAAGATGAGTTTGCAAAAAAAAGCAACTCTTGTAGCAAGTTTATGTGCTATTGTTTTAGCCCTGGTTAAATTTATAGTAGGCTTAACAAGTGGTTCTGTTGCAGTGCTTTCAAGCGCGATTGATTCTTTGATGGATTTTGTTATTTCTGCTTTTAATTTTTTAGCTCTTAAAAAAAGCTCACAAAAGGCGAATGAAAATTATAATTTTGGTTTTTCTAAAATTGAAGCTTTAATGGGTTTGTTAGAAGGTGTTTTTATAGTTGGCGTGGGGATTTTTATTTTTTATGAGAGTATTTTAAAGATTTATTATAAAGAAGAAATTAAAGATTTAAATTCAAGTATCTATGTGATGATTTTTGCTTTAATTATGACTTTTTTTCTTGTGCTTTTTTTAAATTATGTAGCTAAAAAAACCAAAAGTTTGATTATAGAAAGTGATGCTTTGCATTACAAAACAGATTGTCTAACCAATGTTTGCACTTTGGGAGCTTTGGTTTTGATTTATTTTACAAATTTACATATTATTGATGCTATTTTTGGGATAGTGATCAGTCTTTATACGGCATTTTCTGCTTTTAAAATCATTAAAAAAGCTTTGGCTTTTTTAATGGATGAGGCTTTGCCCAAGGAACAAGTGGATAAAATTTGTACTTTGATTTCTAATAATCCTGAAATAATTTCCTATCATGAATTAAAGACGCGTAAAACTCCAAGTTGTAATTATTTAAGCGTGCATTTGGTTTTTTGCCCTATAATTTCGCTTTTAAATGCGCATAGAATTTCAGATGAAATAGAAGAAGGTGTGCGTAAGATGTTTGAAAATGAAAAATGGGATATACAAATTCATTTAGATCCTTATGATGATGCAGAACAAGAAAGGCAAAGACAATGAAAATCGCTTTAATACAACAAAAATTTCACTCAAACAAAGAACAAACTATAAAAAAAACTTGCGAATTTATAGAAGAAGCCTCTAAACAAGGAGCTGAGCTTATTTGTTTGGGAGAACTTCATCAAAGTGAGTATTTTTGTCAAAGTGAAAATGTGGATTTTTTTGACTATGCTAATGATTATGAAAAAGATGTGAAATTTTGGGCAAATATAGCTAGAAAAAATCAAATAGTGCTTATTACTTCACTATTCGAAAAACGAAGTGCTGGACTTTATCATAATACTGCAGTGGTTTTTGAAAAAGATGGTTCTATAGCAGGCAAATATCGCAAAATGCACATACCTGATGATCCTTGTTTTTATGAAAAATTTTATTTTACTCCTGGAGATTTGGGTTTTGAACCTATAAATACAAGTTTAGGTAAGCTTGGAGTGCTTATTTGTTGGGATCAATGGTATCCTGAAGCAGCAAGAATTATGGCTTTAAAAGGAGCTGAGATTCTTATTTATCCCACGGCAATTGGTTGGTTTGATAAGGATGAAGATGAAGAAAAACAAAGGCAGCTCAATGCTTGGCTTGGTGTTCAAAAAGGACATGCTATAGCTAATGGTTTATATGTAGTAGCTATCAATAGAGTAGGTTTTGAAAAAGATGTAAGTGGGGTAGAAGAGGGCATTAGATTTTGGGGAAATTCTTTTGTTTTTGGCCCTCAAGGTGAAGAACTTTGTCTTTTAGATTCTCAAAACGAATGTGTAAAAATCATAGAAATAGATAAAAAAAGAAGTGAAAATGTGCGTCGTTGGTGGCCTTTTTTGCGAGATAGACGCATAGAATATTTTGCAGATTTAACTAAAAGATTTATTGATTAAATCAATAAATCTTACTTTGTTTTGTATATTTTCAAGATAGCTTTTTATTTGCTCTTTTTCTTGTTCGTTTAAATTTATAAAACTTATTTCTTTAAGTCTTGATAAAAGCAAATTATCTTCTAAAATTTCATTTTTTCCTATTTCTAAAGAAGTGATGACGCTAGAACTTATGAGAAGTCTTTGGGTTGCATCTTTTTTTAAGCCCCATATATTATGTATGGCAATATTATTATCTGTAATTTGTCCTGCATAAAGCATAATATGTCCAGGTAAATAAAGTAAACTAAGATAAGCTTTCCCAAAGCGGTTTAAAAAATCTTTTTTTTGAGAATTGCTAAGAGTGCTTATATCAAAATGATTAAAAGAATTTTTTTGTGCAGCTGAATTTCTTGGTAGATAAAGTCCAAAAGCTGAAAAGATATCACGAGTTAGTAAAGAACAATCTCTTTCAAAATTATAACCGCCCCAGCCATAAGGCAAATTTAAAACTTGTGAAAGTTGATTTTTTAAATTTTTATCATTGAATTGTAAAGGAAATTTAGATACATCTTTTTTAGAAATTTTATATTTTTTAGAACCTATTTTTCCATAAAAATAGTTTTTATCTTCTTTGTAGCAAGGATAAATAGCGCCAATTCTACTTTCAAAGAAAAATTTACCATCCTCGCTATAGATAGGAAATTTTTCTTTTAGTGGTGTGATAAAGTTGAGATTTTCATAGATTTTCGCTCTATCGTTTGAGAAAAATTCCAAATTTTTACTTTCAACAAATCCAAATCCAGCTTCACCTAAAACAAAAGCATAACGCTTATCTTTACTAAAATGTGAAATTAAGACAGGGGTTCCAGCATTTAAAATACCATCGCTTGCATAGTCAAAAGGAATTCCTTCATTTTCAAAAAAAGGATTTTTTAAGATAGCTCTTTGGGTTGGAAGATTTTTAATGATTGTATTTTGGATAATTAAAGCTTTTTGATTAAGTTTACCGAATTCTTGGATATTTGCATTATTTATAGCGTTTTTAAACCATGAAAGTGGAATAATTTGTTTATTGAAAAAATAATAAGTATTTTTTGAATTTAAATATAAAGGAAAGGACCAAAAAATATTTTGTCCTTTGTAATTTTTAAACGAATCATGCCAAGGGTTAAAGAAATATTTTTTATATCGTTTTGCATCAAAATTAATATCGTAAGCAAATTGTGGCAAAATGCTTACATTTTGTTCGTATTCAAGTTTTGCATAATGTTGATTTTCATTTTTTTGTTCTAAATTTTCATGATGAAGTGAAGTTAAATTTTTTGTTGAACAAGCTGTTAAAAATAGCACTATAAAAGTAAAATATAAACAAGATTTCATAATCAACCTTTTAGAAAAAATAGTTATAATTAAAGCCAAGGAAATATAATGCTTGATAAACTAGAAAAAATTTTAGCTTATGATAATGTTTTTTTAAGTGGTGGTGCTGGAGTTGGTAAAAGCTTTTTGACAAATGAGCTTATCAAATCTTATAGAAAACAAAAAAAATTAGCCATAGCTCTTGGTTCTAGTGCTCTATCGGCGTTTAATATAGGCGGTGTTACTTTACACAGCTTTTTTTGTTTAGGGTATTGTGATGATATGATGAAATTAAGTGCATTGGATCGCAATCAAAAACAAAAAGAAAAATTAACAAAACTTAAAGAACTTTTAAAAACGATTGAGCTTATTATTATCGATGAAATTTCCATGGTTAGTGCAAGTGTTTTTGAAATGATAGGTTTTAGACTTAAAAATTCTCAATTTAATGGAAAAATTTTAGTTGTAGGAGATTTTTTTCAATTGCCTCCCGTAGTTAAAGAAAAAAAGGAAACTTTATTTAACCATTCTTATTATGCTTTTTCTTCATTTTTTTGGCAAGATTTAAATTTTAAGAATGTTAAACTTTCTCAACCTAAAAGAACGCAAAATATGGAATTTTATAACCATTTATCTTTGATTAGACAAGGTTTTTTAGATGAAAAAATTTTAAGCTTTTTTGAATCTTTGCGAATTGATTATAAAGAATTAGAAAATTTAGAAGATGATTATACTTTACTTTGTGGTATCAATAAAAAAGTAAACAATATTAATCAAGAAAAATTAAGCAAACTTGAGACCCCGCTTGTATGCTTTAAAGCTCAGGTTAAAAAAGAAGATAAGAGAATAAAAGATGAAGAGCTTGATTCTTGGATTAGAAGCTTAAATATATTGGAAGAATTAAATATTAAAATAGGCGCTCGTATTATTTTTTGTGTAAATAATTGGGATAAGAATTATTATAATGGAGAGCAAGGCATTATAGAAGATATTCTTTATGAAGAGGAGAAAATTTATATTAGCATTATTAAAAATAATGGGATGAAAATTTTACTTGAACCTTATACTTTTTTCATGGAAGAACTTGAGCAATCAGGTAAAGATTTTGTTGTTAATATTCTCGCAAGTGTTACACAGTTTCCTATTAAATTAGCTTATGCTATTACTATACACAAATCACAAGGTATGAGCATTGAAAAATTAGTGTGTGATATTGATCATATTTTTGAAAATGGACAGCTTTATGTCGCTCTTTCTCGCGCTACAAACCCAAATACTTTAAAAATTTATTCTACAAAAAAGATAAATTTTGGATTTTATTTTGCTAATATTTTAAAAATAGATTCTAATGTGATCGAATTTTATAAAAAACATAATTTTTTAGATCTTGAAATACAAGAACAAATCATTTAAAGGCATTAAATGAAAAAAATATTTTTAAGTGTTTTTT
This sequence comes from Campylobacter sp. BCW_4332, assembly GCF_001763175.1. Taxonomy (NCBI): domain Bacteria; kingdom Pseudomonadati; phylum Campylobacterota; class Epsilonproteobacteria; order Campylobacterales; family Campylobacteraceae; genus Campylobacter; species Campylobacter sp. BCW_4332. Next base: position 207,243 of record NZ_MJYF01000037.1, read on the forward strand.
TGGTTTTGAGTTTAAATGCTCAAAATCTTGAAATAGATAACATAAGAACAGATTTGTATTCTAAAAGTGGGACAAATGTTCTTAAAAAAGTTGAAATTTCTTTGGAATTTGATGGGAATAATTTAAAAGAAAATGAAAATAAGTTAATTGATGCTGTAAATACAGTAATTTCAGGATTTTTTTACGAAGATATTTTTACAGAAATTGGAAAAAATAATTTTAAAAAGACTTTAGAAAAATTTTTAGATAAGAAATATAAGATTAAATTAGATGATATATATATCATATCTTTAAGCGGAGTGGAAAAATTTGATTTAGAGGAGTTTAAACGCTTTTTAGAAAGCACTGAGGCTAAAGAGAAGGGTATGGGCAGCGAGGTAAAAAAAGCACTTGAAAACTTAGAAGCTCCTAAAACTCAAGTTCCTAGTGTTGAAAAGATCTCAACTCCTAGTGTTCCAAATTTAGAAGTCAAACAAGTTGAACAGCTTTTCAAAGATTCAGATGAAGAAAATAAAAATGACAATGGAGAAATCAATATAGATAATTTAAATACACCTAAAATGACTCCAGATATAGAAGAAAAAATTAAAAGAGATTTAATCGCCAATCCTCCACAAATATTCAAAGAAAATAACGCAAGCAAGCCTTATCATTTACCACAAACAGGTTATGATATAAAGCTTGATGAAAATACAACGCAAAATTAGCGAACTATGTCATAATTTTGCGGAATTTTTGCCTTAAAAACATCGGAATTAATTTTTGGATTTTTAATTTGATTGTTTAGATTGATTATAACATCATTTTCAAATTCATCTTTATAGGATATGCTTTGAATTTGCTCTTGATTGAGTTTAATTGTATAATTTATATTATCATATTTTGCTACAAGTTTATCTTTATCTATAAGACTTGCTTTTTTGAAAATTTCATTAAGATTTGGAATGTTATCAAGATGAGAGAAAATGACTTGCTCTAGATCGTGCTCTATTATGGTTACTTGATTTTTGTTAATATAAATCTCTTTTTTACTAGGAGTATCATAACTCCAATATGCTTGATCTTTACTCAGTATAAAATGTCCAGAATAAGAAAGTGTAGAGTTTTTGGATTTTACTATTTGGATAAAATCGCTTGAAAAGGTATTAAAATTAAGATCAAGGGCAAAAAGTTGTCCTATAAAAATAAAAAATATCAAGAATGTTTTTTTCATTTATTTTCCTTAAAAAAATTATATTTTTTATATCATTCTAGCTAATTTTAATTAAATAATCGTTATAATGATAGTTTGAAAAATTTATAAAGGTTTAAAAATGTTTTTAAATACCTTAAAAGCCGTTTTTGGAACAAAAAATGATCGTGAAGTTAAAAAATACTTCAAGCGTGTAGCACAAATCAATGCTTTAGAAGGCAAATATCAAAATTTAAGCGATGATGAATTAAAAGCCGAATTTGCAAAATTTAAAGAGCAAATTTTAAGCGGAGAAAAAAACGAAAATGATATCTTAAATGATGTTTTTGCTATAGTCAGAGAGACAGGTAAGAGAACTTTAAATATGCGTCATTTTGATGTGCAGTTAATCGGTGGTATGGTTTTACACGATGGAAAAATCGCAGAAATGAAAACAGGAGAAGGTAAAACCCTTGTAGCGACCTTGCCTGTAGTTTTAAATGCCATGAGTGGCAAAGGCGTACATGTCGTTACAGTGAATGATTATCTAGCCAAAAGAGATGCTGAGCAAATGAGTGCGATTTATAATTTTTTAGGTTTTAGCGTAGGCGTGATTCTTTCTTCTCAAAATAGTGACATAGAGCACAAGCAAGCTTATGATTGCGATATTACTTATGGAACCAATAATGAGTTTGGTTTTGATTATTTGCGTGATAATATGAAATTTTCAAAAGTTGAAAAAGTTCAAAGAGAGCATAATTTTGTTATTGTAGACGAGGTAGATAGTATTTTAATTGATGAAGCAAGAACTCCGCTTATCATCAGCGGTCCTACAAATCGCACTTTAGATGGTTATATTAAAGCCAATGAAATAGCTAAGCAAATGCAAAAAGGCGAAGCAGTTTTACCTCCTGCAAAACCTGAGGGTGATTTTGTAGTAGATGAGAAAAATCGTAATATTTTAATCACGGAAGCAGGTATTGCTAAGGCTGAAAAACTTTTTGGTGTAGAAAATTTATACAGTCTTGATAATGCTATCTTAGCACATCAGCTTGATCAAGCTTTAAAGGCGCATAATCTTTTTGAAAAAGATGTGCATTATGTTTTAAGAAATAATGAAGTTATCATCGTTGATGAATTTACAGGGCGTTTAAGTGAAGGGCGTCGTTTTAGCGAAGGATTGCATCAAGCTTTAGAAGCCAAAGAAAATGTAAAAATTCAAGAAGAAAGCCAAACTCTAGCAGATATTACTTTTCAAAATTATTTTAGAATGTACAATAAACTTGCAGGTATGACAGGAACTGCACAAACAGAAGCGACTGAATTTTCTCAAATTTATAGTTTAGATGTTATTTCTATACCGACAAATATTCCTATTAAAAGACAAGATAAAGATGATCTTATCTATAAAACTCAAAATGAAAAATTTAAAGCCGTAATCGAAGAGATCAAAAAAGCTAATGCCAAAGGTCAGCCTGTGCTTGTAGGAACTGCAAGTATAGAACGCAGTGAAGTTTTTCACAATATGCTTGTAAAAGAGAAAATCCCTCATCATGTTTTAAATGCTAAAAATCACGAGCAAGAAGCTTTGATTATTCAAGATGCAGGTAAAAAAGGTGCTGTAACTATCGCTACAAATATGGCAGGTCGTGGTGTGGATATAAAAATCGATGATGAGATTAGGGCTTTGGGTGGGCTTTATATCATCGGTACAGAAAGACATGAAAGCCGCCGTATTGATAATCAACTTCGTGGTCGTGCAGGAAGACAAGGCGATCCTGGAATAAGTCGTTTTTATCTAAGTTTAGAAGATAATCTTTTAAGAATTTTTGGTGGGGATCGTATCAAAAGTATCATGGATCGCTTGGGCATAGAAGAGGGCGAAAGCATAGAGTCAAGAATCGTTACAAGAGCGGTTGAAAATGCGCAAAAAAAAGTAGAAAGCTTACATTTTGAAAGCAGAAAGCATTTGTTAGAATACGATGATGTGGCAAATGAACAAAGAAAAACTATTTATCGTTATCGCAATGAGCTTTTAGATGAAAACTATGATATTAGAGGTAAAATTTCTCAAAATATCGCTGAATATAGTGCAAATGTAATGAATGATTATATACTTGATGAAAGCGGTTCTAATGTAAATTTTGAAAATTTGAAAGCAAAAATTTTATATGAATGTTCAACTCAGATTAGTGAAAAAGATTTTGAGAATTTAAGCGTCATTGAAATGCAAGATAAGCTAAGTCAAATTCTTGAAAATTCTTATAACGAAAAGATGTCAAGACTTGAGATTAAAGAATTGCGTAATATAGAGCGTATTTTATATTTGCAAGTTTTGGATAATGCTTGGAGAGAGCATTTGTATCAAATGGATATTTTAAAAACAGGAATAGGGCTTCGTGGATACAATCAAAAAGATCCTCTTGTGGAATATAAGAAAGAAAGTTATAATCTTTTCTTGGAGTTGGTTAATCGTATTAAATTTGATAGTATTAAACTACTTTTTAGCGTGCAATTTAATCAAGAAGAGGTACAAAATTTAGAAAATAAAGCCAATGAAGAAAATGAAAAGCTGCTTCAAAGCTCAGTAGAAATGGGCGCAAGCGAAGATAATCTTGGCGAAGTTGAGTTTAAAAAAGTTCCACGCAATGCTCCTTGTCCTTGCGGAAGTGGAAAAAAATTTAAAGAATGCCATGGAAAAAGTGGTCCTAAGCAAGGAATTTTAGCTTGAATAAAAGCGTTTTAAAATATTTACTTTTTAAATATTTAAGATTTGATAAAGAACAACCCTTTATCAATCTTTCTATGCTTTTGGCCTTTTTAGGAGTTTGTGTAGGACTTTGCGTTTTGCTTGTAGCTATGGCAATTATGAATGGTTTTGATAAAGAATTTGAAAAACGCTTTTTTGTGATGAATTATCCTATTACTATTTTGCCTAAATTTTACGCTCCTGTAAATGATGAATTTATAGATGAGTTAAGAAAAACATTTCCAAATTTGTTATTTAGCCCTTATATAAGCACTCAAGTTGTTGTAAAGGGAGATAATCGTTTTGAAGGTGGTGTGCTTTTTGGCGTTAATTTTAATGATGAAAAAAAAATAAACGAAGTGGTTGCTAAAGCTTTAAAGGATGAGAATTTAAGTGGTTTTGATATACTTGTAGGATCAGCACTTACTGATGAATTTGGTTTGCATAAAAATGACAAACTATCACTTATTTTTTCAAATCTTAATCCTAGTGGATTTTCTTTAGTACCACAAACTAAACGTTTTGATGTTAAAGCGCGTTTTACTTCAGGGCTTGCATTTTATGATAAGGCTTATATGTATACAGATGTTGATGCATTGAAGAAAGTACTTGGAATGCCTAAAAATCCAAATTATGATGGAATTCATGTATATAGCGATAATGCTTTTAAGGATGTTGAAAAAATTAAATCTTATTTAAAAGATGATTATGCTGTAGTAGGTTGGTGGGAACAAAATAAAAATTTCTTTTCAGCTTTAGAGCTTGAGAAAAGAGCGCTTTTTATAGTGTTGATGCTTATTATTTTGGTTGCAAGTTTAAATATAGTAAGTTCTTTACTGATGATAGTGATGAATCGTCGCAGTGAAATAGCACTTTTACTTGCCCTAGGTGCAAGCAAAAATGAGGTAAAAAAGAGTTTTTTTGCCTTAGGTATGCTTATTGGTGGTGGCGGTATGATAGTGGGTGTGGTGCTTGCATTTTTTGCTTTATGGCTTTTAGGAAATTTTGATATTGTAACTTTACCTGCTGATGTTTATGGAACCAGTAAATTACCACTTGATTTGTCTTTAATGGATTTTTCTTTAACCATTGTGGGTGCTTTAATAATCATAGCTTTATCATCTTTTTATCCTGCAAAAAAAGCAACTCAAATTAATATTTTAGATACTTTAAGAAATGAATAAATTGTAATTTTGGAGATTTTTATTGTCTTTGTTTATTCAAAAAAATAAGAATTTTAAACCTTTAAAACCTCTATCAAAGTCAAAAATAATCACTAATTTAATTCTTTTGATTTTATTTTTAATATTGTTTTGTTATTGTAGTTTTAGTATAAGTGCTTATCATTTTGATTTTAGTGCAATTGCGACCTATAAAGAAAAATTTCTTCAAGGTTTTTTAAATACTTTAATAATCAGTTTTTTTTCTTTATTACTGAGTATAATTTTGGGTGGAGTTTTTTGTGCTTTTTCTTTAAGTTCAATTGTTTTTTTAAGATTTTTATCTACATTTTACATAGAGCTTATCAGAGGAACCCCTTTACTAGTGCAGGTATTATTGATATATTATATCATTGCAAATAATTTAGGACTTGATAATCGATATGTGGCTGGAGTTATTATTTTATCATGTTTTTCTGCTGCTTACTTAGCTGAAATATTTAGAGCTGGAATTTTAAGTATTTCTATATCTCAGCTTGAGAGCGCTAGGGCTTTAGGGTTAAAAGAGATGCAGGTTTTTGCGTATGTAATTTTTCCCCAAGCTTTAAAAAATATTTTAGCACCGCTGAGTGGACAATTTGCAAATTTAATTAAAGATAGTTCCTTATTAAGTGTTATTGCTGTAAATGAATTAACCCAAAGTGCACAAGAGATAAATTCTTATACTTTTGCTACTCTTGAAGCTTATTTAATTTTGGCTATTACATATCTTGTTTTGACTTTACCTATAAGTATATTTTCTCGTTATTTGGAGAGAAAATGCCAAAAATGATTTAAAAAAGCTTGACAAATAGAGCTAATTTTGGCATAATCACATTTTTATTTCAGAAAATGTCTCGTTAGCTCAGCCGGTAGAGCATCTCCCTTTTAAGGAGGGGGCCGTTGGTTCGAATCCAACACGGGACACCATTATAAAGGTCGCTTAGCTCAGTTGGTAGAGCGCCACCCTTACAAGGTGGATGTCATAAGTTCGAGTCTTATAGTGACCACCATTTTATAAAATCATAAATAGGTTTTATAATCTCTACTTCTTTACTTTGGATGCAGCGGTAGTTCAGCTGGTTAGAATGCCGCCCTGTCACGGCGGAGGTCGCGGGTTCGAGCCCCGTCCGCTGCGCCATCTTG